>CAIUAC010000503.1 GCA_903896985.1 uncultured Sandaracinus sp. | reverse complement strand
CGCGCGTCTTCGTCGAGCGCGCGCAGTTCATGGGCGGTCCGCGCCGCAACGGGCAGGCGAGCGGCGCCGGTCCCGCCGAGGAGCCGACGCAGCGCTGGGCGTCCCGCACCGGCGGGCGCATCTCCGCCTCCCCCGTGGTCGGCGCCGACGGCACGGTCTACATCGGCTCGCTCGACCGCACGTTCTCGGCCGTCGCCGCCGACGGCACGCTGCGCTGGCGCTATGTGGCCGCCGACCGCTTCCACGGCGCCGCAGCCCTCGCGGCGGATGGCAAGATCATCGTCGGCTGTGACGACGGCGCCGTGCTCGCGCTGACGCCCGCCGGGCAAGTCGCGTGGCGCCGCGCGCTCGGCTCGCGCGTCGAGACGGGCATCGCGATCGACGAGGACGGCACGATCTACGCGGCCGCCAACGACGGCCTCTACGCGCTCGACCCCGCCGGCAACGTGCGCTGGCATCTGCCGCTCCCGGGCCCGGTGACGAGCACGCCGGCGATTCACCCGACGGGCCTCGTGCTCGTCGGCACGCCGGACGGGCGCCTCGTCGCCGCCAAGCGCGACGGCACGCTCGCCTGGGAGCTGGCGACGGGCGGCGCGATCGAGGGCGGCGCGGCGGTCGCCGACGATGGCACGATCGTCGTCGGCAACGACCGCGGCGCGGTGCTCGGCGTCACCCCCGACGGCCAGGAAAAATGGCGCTTTGCGACGGGCGCGACCGTGCTCGCGACGCCCGCCATCGCGCGCGACGGCACCGTGATCGTCGGCAGCTACGATCAAAAGCTCTACGCGATCGACGCCGAGGGGCACCTCCGCTGGCAGCTCGAGACGCAAGGACGCCTCCGCGCGTCGGCGCGCATCGACTCCGCGGGGCGCATCTACGTCGGCTCGCAAGACGACGGGCTCTACGCCGTCGCAGCAGATGGGCGCCTGCTCTGGCGTCACACGATCGGACAAGACATCGACTCGACGGTCGCGCTCGGCGCGGACGGGACGATCTACCTGGGCGCGGACGACTACGCGCTCCACGCACTCAGATGAACAGCAGTCGCGCGACGCAGACCTGCGCGCGCGCAACGCCAAACGCCCCACGTCAGAGACGCTCGGGCCGCGGCGGAACGAAGGATTGAGATGGATAGAGAGATTTCGAAGGATCTGGTGCTCGCCGCGATGCGCGAGCACGGCTCGCGTGCGATTCACGTCGGCGAGCTCGCCCTGAAGCTCGAGGCGAAGGACGCCCGCGCAGAGATCGAGGCGGTGCTCGAAGGGCTCGCCGAGGACGGACTCGTCAAGGAGCTCCCCGGACATCGCTTTCGCCTCGGCGACAAGCGCGCCGCGGCGGCGATCAAGGCGCCGAAGGTCGTCGCCGCAGCGCCCTCGAGCCCGAGCGGCCGTGGGCGCGGCGCGAGCCCCAGCAGCAGCCCGCGCACGACGCTGCGCTTCGGCGGCGCGGCGTTCGACCCGCTCGAGACCGTCGGCACGCTGACGATGACGACCAAGGGCTTCGGCTTCGTGTCGACCGAGGGCGAGGCCGCCGACGTGTTCATCCCGCCCAATTCCATGGGCGGCGCGATGCACGGCGACCGCGTCCGCGTGCGCACGCGGCCGAGCGCGAAGGGCCAAGAGGGCGAGGTCATCGGCATCGAGTCCCGCGGGCTCAAGCGCGTCGTCGGCGTGCTCGAGCGGCGCGGTCGGGTGCTCGTGATCGAGCCGACCGACGCGCGGCTGCGCGGGCCGTTCGTCGTCGAGGGCGACCTGCCCCCGAACGCCGAAGAGGGGCTCGTCGTCGTCGCCGACGTCGTGCGCTTCGCCGAGGGCTACGAGCCCATGATCGTCAAGGTCGTGCAGGGCCTCGGCCGGCCGGGCGTCGCGAGCGTCGAGATCGCCGCGATCAAGATGCGCGAGGGCATCGTCGAGGCGTTCCCCGAGGACGTCACGCTCGAGGCCAACGCGCTCCCGGCGGAGGTGCCCGAGGCCGACAAGATCGGCCGCGAAGATCTGCGGCACTTCGACCTGGTCACGATCGACCCCGAGGACGCGCGCGATCACGACGACGCCGTCTGCGCCGAGCGCCTGCCCGACGGCGGCTTCCGCATCCTCGTCGCCATCGCCGACGTCTCGCACTACGTCCGCGAGGGCACCGCGATCGACCGCGAGGCGGCGGCGCGCGGCTGCTCGATCTACCTGCCGGATCGCGCGATCCCGATGCTCCCGCATCAGCTCAGCTCGACCCTCGCGTCGCTCCTCCCGAACGTCGATCGCCTGACGCTCGCAGTCGAGATCGACGTCTCGAAGGACGGCGTCGTCCGCGACTTCCGCTACATCGAGGGCGTGATGCGCTCGGGCGGCAAGCTGCACTACGGCGCGGTCGCGCGCGCGCTCGGGCTCACCGATCAGGTGGAGAAGCTGCAAGCCGCCGAGGACCGCAAGGACCAACTGCGCGTGCTCCTCGACGCGTCGAAGGCGCTCCGCACCAAGCGCAAGCGCCGCGGCTCGCTCGACTTCGATCTGCCGGAGCCGCGCGTGAAGCTCGACCCCGCGACGGGCGAGCCGATCGACGTCTACCGCTCGCGCACCGATCCCGGCGTGCGCACCGCGTACGCGCTGATCGAAGACATGATGCTGCTCGCGAACGAGGTCGTCGCCGCCGACATGGCCAAGCGCGGCATCCCGACGATCTACCGCGTGCACGGCGCGCCCGACGCGAAGAAGATCGGCATCTTCAGCGCGGTCGCGTCGTCCCTCGGGCACGAGCTCGACCCCGACGCGGGCGAGCACCCGCGCAAGCTGCAGAGCTTTCTCGCGGCGATCGAGGGCACTCCGCAGGCGCAGGCGCTCTCGTATCTGCTGCTGCGCGCGATGCAGCAGGCGGTCTACGACACGACCAACATCGGGCACTTCGGCCTCGCGGCGCCGGACTATCTGCACTTCACCTCGCCGATCCGGCGCTATCCGGATCTCGCCGTGCACCGCGTGATCCGCGAGGTCATCCGCGGTCGCAAGGTCGTGCCGAAGACCTGGCTGCCGAAGCTCGGCACCTGGGCGTCCGACTCGAGCCGGCTCGAGCGCCGCGCGATGGAAGCCGAGCGCGAGGCGGTCAACGTCTACCGCGCGATCCTCGTGCGCGAGCGCATCGGCGAGACGTTCGACGCGACGATCACGAGCGTCAGCAACTGGGGCTTCTACGTCGCCTTCGACAGCCCGTTCGTCGAGTCGCTCGTCCCGCTCGAGGCGCTGACGCCCTCGGGCACCGACGGTCCGCGCGGGCGCGGCGACTCGTTCGAGCTCGACGAGCTCGGCATCGCGCTCGTCGGCACCTCGAGCGGCAAGCGCTACGCGATGGGCGACCGCATCCGCGTGAAGCTCACGAGCGTCAACGTGCAGCGCCGCGAGATCCTCTCCGCGCCGGAGCACGCCGCCAGCGACGCTGACGGCGACCCCGGCGCCGACGGCGAGCCGACGAGCGCGCGCTTCGGCGACGGTCCGCGCGTGCACCCGACCTCGCGCAAGGAGCGCCCCAAGCTCGGCAAGAGCGTCGGGCGCACCGGCAGCAAGGGGCACCCGACGACGAAGGGCGCCTCCGCCGGGCGCCCCGGCAGCAAAGCCGCCGCCAAGCCCGCGGGCAAGAGCACGTCGTGGAAGAGCGACGACCGCAAGAAGTCTCCGACCAAGTCCACCTCGAAGAAGAAGAGCAAGGGGAAGCGCTGATGCCGACGACGAAGAGCGCCGCGACCAAGACGCCCGCGGCCAAGACGCCCGCGGCCACTACGCCCGCGGCCAAGCCCAAGAGCCCGCCGAAGAAGAAGTCGGCGAACTCTGCGACGACGCCGGAGCTGATCGCGCGCAAGCGTGACGGCGGCGTGCTGACGAACGACGAGATCGGCCAGCTCGTGCGCGGCTTCGTCGCGGGCGACGTCGCCGATTACCAGATGAGCGCGCTCGCGATGGCGATCTTCCTGCGCGGCATGACACCGGCGGAGACGACCGCGCTGACGCTCGAGATGCGCGACAGCGGGCGCGTCGTCGACCTCTCGTCGGTCAAAGGCAGCAAGGTCGACAAGCACTCGACGGGCGGCGTCGGGGACAAGGTCTCGCTCTGCCTCGCGCCGCTCGTCGTCGCGTGCGGCGTGCCCGTGCCGATGGTCAGCGGGCGCGGGCTCGGGCACACGGGCGGCACGCTCGACAAGCTCGAGGCGATCCCGGGCTTCTCGGTGTCGATGCCGGTCGAGCAATTCGTCAAGCAAGTGCGCGAGATCGGCTGCGCGCTGATCGGTCAGACGGCCGACATCGCGCCCGCCGACAAGCGCCTCTATGCGCTCCGCGACGTGACGGCGACGGTCGAGTCCGTCCCGCTGATCACCGCGAGCATCCTGTCGAAGAAGCTCGCCGAGGGCATCGACGCCCTCGTGCTCGACGTCAAGGTCGGCCGCGGCGCGTTCATGAAGACGCTCGCGGACGCGCGCACGCTCGCGGAGTCCCTGGTGCGCGTGGGGACCCTGTCGAAGAAGAAGATCACGGCGTTCCTGACGAGCATGGACGAGCCGCTCGGCTTCGCGATCGGCAACGCGCTCGAGACGCGCGAGGCGATCGACGTGCTCAACGGGCGCGGTCCTGCGGATCTCGTCGAGTGCACGCTCGTCCTCGGCGCCGAGATGCTGCGCCTCGGGCGCGTCGCGAAGACCGACGCCGAGGCGCGCAAGAAGCTCGAGGCGGCGATCAAGTCAGGCGCAGGAGCGCGCGCCTTCGAGAAGATCGTGCGCGCGCAGGGCGGCGACGCGCGCGTCGTCAGCGAGCCCGATCGCCTGCCGCGGGCGCCGCATCGGGTCGAGATCCGCGCGAACGCGAAGGGCTATGTGACGGGCATCGACCCGCTCGAGCTAGGGCTCGCGGCGGTCGCCCTCGGCGCGGGTCGCACGCGCGCCGATCAAGCCGTCGATCCGGTCGTCGGCATCGTGCTCGGCAAGAAGCTCGGCGACGCCGTCGCCAAGGGCGAGGTGCTCGCGACCGTGCACGTCCGCAGTCGCTCTGCGGCGGCGGGGGCCATCGCGCGCGTCGGCGGCGCGTTCACGATCGCCGCCAAGCGCGTCGCCCCAGGCCCGCTCGTGCTCGACGTCGTGCGCTGAGCGCTGCGCTCACCTCCGAGCCGCAGAGCCCCGCGCTCGCCCTCGAGCCACAGAGCGCTGCGCTCGAGTCCCGATCTCGTGGGTCGCCGCGCCGACGTTGACATCGCGCGGCGCTCACGGTGGGATGCGCTGACGACCGCAGGCCACCGTGGCTCCGCGCGTCGTAAGGAGAGCCCGCCCATGAAGAAGATCCTGACCCTCGCCGTCGCCCTCTCGCTGGTCCTGCTCGGCGCCGCGGGCTGTGGTGACGACAGCTCCGCGAGCACGACGGCGACCGACGAGACGACCACGACGACCAGCGGCAGCGAGCAGGACGCCGTGCCCGAGGCGACCGAGGGCGACGTCGGCGACGAGGGCGGCGAGGCGACCCCGCCCGCGCCCGACGCGACCGCGGCCCCGTCCGAGAGCTGACGCGCGCGTAGCGCTGGGCGCCGCGCGACGTACCGCGGCGCTCAGTACCCCTCTACCTTCGAGATGATCTCGTTCATGATCTCGCGCGTGCCCCCGCCGATCGGGTAGAGGCGCGCGTCGCGATAGAGGCGCTCGACGAGGAACTCGCGCATGTAGCCGTAGCCGCCGTGCAGCTGCACCGCTTGGTCGACCACGAACGAGCACATATCCGTCGCGGTGTTCTTCGCCATGGCGGCTTGGCTCGGGCTGTCGTCCCCGCGGACGTAGCGCGCCGCGCACTCCCCCGTCAGCGCGCGCGCAGCCGCGAGGCGAGTGGCCATCTCGGCGAGCTTGTGCCGCGTGACCTGAAAGCCCGTGAGGCTCTTGCCGAAGGCGTTGCGGGCGCGCGTGTACGTGAGCGTCTCGCGATAGGCGAGCTCGGCGATCGCGACGCACTGCCCCGCGAGGAAGAGCCGCTCTGCGACGAAGTTCGACATGATCGCGAAGAAGCCCGCGTTCTCGGCGCCGACGAGGTTCGCGACGGGGACGCGGCAGTCTTCGAAGGTGAGCTCCGCCGTGTCGCTCGCGCACCAGCCGGTCTTCTCGAGCTTCTTCGAGACGTGATAGCCGGGCGTGCTGCGCTCGATGACGAGCAGCGAGATGCCCGCGTGCCCCGCGCCGCCGGTGCGCACGGCGCAGGTGATCCAGTCCGCGCGCGTGCCGGACGTGATGAAGGTCTTCTGCCCGTTGACGACGTAGTGCTCGCCGTCGCGCACGGCCTTCGTGCGGAGCGACGCGACGTCGGAGCCGCCGCCCGGCTCGGTGATCGCGAGGGCGCTGACCTGCTCTCCGCGCAGCACCGGCGCGACGAAGCGCTGCTGCTGTT
>CAIUAC010000502.1 GCA_903896985.1 uncultured Sandaracinus sp. | reverse complement strand
CGCCCGGCGCGCCGCTCAGCGCGCGACGCTGCGCGCCGCTGAGGTCGCGGCTCAGCCCGCAGCGTCCCTCACGTCACCGTGATCGCCGCCCAAGCGCGCTTGCCGGCTTTGACGACGTAGCGCCCGCCCGCCGCGAGCTTCGCGTCGACGTTCGACACCCGCTCGCCGTCCACGTCCACGGCGCCCGCCTGGATCAGCCGCCGCGCGTCGCTCGTGCTCTTGGCCAGCCCCGCCGAGACGATCGCGCGCGGCAGGTGCAGCCCGCCCTCTGCGCCGGCAGAATCCACCGTGATCTCGGGGATATCCGTCGGCATCTCCCGACGGCTGAACTGCCGCTCCCAGCCCTCGACCGCCGCCGCCCCGGCGCCCGCCCCGTGGTAGCGGTCGACGAGCTCGGACGCGAGCGCGAGCTTCGCCGCCTTCGGGCTCATCGCGCCCGACGCGCACTCCGCCTTCCACGCGGCGACCTCGCTCGGCGCGCGCGTCGAGAGCAGCTCGTAGTAGCGCCACATCAGCTCGTCCGAGATGCTCATCAGCTTGCCGAGCTGCATCCCCGGCGCCTCGGAGACGCCGACGTAGTTGTCGAGCGACTTCGACATCTTGTCGCCGACGAGCTTGCCGCCCTCGAGCCGCGCGCTCGTGCCCTCGAGGATCGGCGTCGTCATCACGCACTGCGGGCGCAGCCCGACCTCGCGCATCACGTCGCGCCCGACCATCAGGTTGAAGAGCTGATCGGTGCCGCCGAGCTCGATGTCGCAGTCGAGCTGCACCGAGTCCTGCGCCTGCGCGAGCGGATAGAGCAGCTCGTGAATGGAGATGCTGACGTGCTCGGACCAGCGCGTCTTGAAGTCGTCGCGCTCCATCATCCGCGCGAGCGTGTAGCGCCCGGCGAGCCGGATGACCTCGTCGAAGCCCATCTTGCCGAGCCAGCTCGCGTTGAACACGACGCGCGTGCGCTCGGGGTCGAGGATCTTGAAGGCTTGCTCCGCGTAGCTCTTGGCGCCCGCCTCGATCTCGTCGCGCGTCGGCACCTTGCGCGTCGCGCTGCGCCCCGACGGGTCGCCGATCTGCGCGGTGAAGTCCCCGACGACGAAGATGACCTCGTGCCCCAGCTCCTGGAACTGACGCATCTTGTTCATCAAGACGGTGTGCCCGAGGTGCAGGTCGGGGCGCGTCGGGTCGAAGCCCGCCTTCACCTTGAGCGGCGTGCCCTTGCGCAGCAGCGCGAGCAGCTCAGCCCGGACGTGGAGGTCGACTGTGCCGCGCTCGAGGAGCGCGAGCTGTTCTTCGGCAGGTAGAAAAGCCACGTGGTCTCGCCGTTCGGTTCGGTGCGGTCAGGGACGAGCCCCTGTCCTGCGTAGGGTGGGTGCCAGGCCCCGCCGGGCTCAGTCGTCGGTGTCGTCGCCGTCGAGGTCCCCGTCCGCGTCGTCCTCGTCGTCGAGCTCGATGGTCCCCGTGCCGTCGTTGACGAGCTCCTTGAGCTCCTTGCCAACCTTGAAGAACGGGAGGCGCTTCTCGGGGACGGGGACGCTCTTGCCGGTGCGCGGGTTGCGGCCGTTGTACGGCTTGTATTGCCGAACGGTGAAGCTGCCAAAGCCCCGGATCTCGATGCCCTCACCCCGCTCGAGGGCCTTGGTCATCGAGTCGAAGACGCAATTGACGACTTCCTCGGCGCGGCTCTTGGTGATCTTGCTGCGCCGCGCGACCGCGTCGATCAGCTCCGACTTCGTCATGAATCCTCCCCGCCCGGAAGCTGCCGCGAGTATATTCGGGGTCATGACGAGGTCAACAGCGATTTCGCGGACTTATCTCCGCATCCTGCCGTGGGTGCTGGTGCTGCTGGCGGGCTCCATCGCCGCCTTCGTGGCGCTGCGCGCGCCCAAGCACGGCACCGCGCCGAGCGCCCGCGCGTCCGGGCCCGATGCCCCGCGCGTCGGCACGGACATCCCGAAGATCGACATCCACGTGCACATCGCGCCTCGCCTCGCCGCGCGCGCCGTGAGCCTGTTCCGCGAGAACGGCATCGAGGTCGCGGTCAACGCCTCGGGCGGCGCGCCGAGCCAAGGGCTCGAGCTCTCCCAGGAGGTCGCCGGGCAGACGGGCGGGCGCCTGCTCTTCTGGTGCAACCTCTCGTTCGCGCGCGTCGAGGACCCGGAGTGGCCCGCCTACGTCGCCGAGACGCTCGAGACCTGCAAGCGCTCGGGCGCCCGCGGCCTGAAGATCTACAAGGCGCTCGGCCTCGGCGTGCGAACGTCGGACGGCAACCTGCTCGCCATCGACGACCCGCGCCTCGACATCGTCTTCGACACCTGCGGCAGCCTCGGCCTGCCGATCCTGATGCACGCGGGCGACCCGGTGGCGTTCTTCCGCGCGGACGGCGCGCAGAACGAGCGGCACGCGGAGCTTGCCGCGCACCCCGAGTGGAGCTTCTTCGGCGAGTACTCCCCCGGTCACGCCTGGCCGACCTGGGAGCAAGTGTTCACGCAGTTCGAGCGGCGCGTGCTCCGGCACCCGCACACGACGATCATCGGGACGCACTTCGGCAACTCGCCCGAGGACCCGCGCCGCGTCGCCTCGATGCTCGAGCGCGCCCCGAACTACTACCTCGACACCGCCGCGCGCGTGCCCGAGATCGGCCGACAGCCCGCCGTCCCGATGCACGCGTTCTTCGTCAAGTGGCAGGACCGCATCCTCTTCGGCTCCGACACCGCCGTGACCCCGGACGGCCTGGTGCTCGGCTCGCGCGGCGAGGCATACGACCCGCCGGCCCGCGTGCCCGAGTTCTTCCTCGCGCAGTGGCGCTACTACGAGACCGACGAGCGGCACCTCGCGAGCCCGACGCCGATCCAGGGCGACTGGACCATCGACGGCATCGGCCTGCCCCGCGTGGTGCTCGAGAAGCTCTATCACGGCAACGCCGAGCGCCTGCTCCACATCACGCTGCCGACGGCGACGGAGTGAGCTGACGGGCAGGCCGCGGCGGAGTGAGCTGACGGGCAGGCCGCGGCGGCGCGCCTACGGGCCGCGACGACGCGCCTACGGCCCGCGACGACGCGCCTACGGTCCGCCAGCCGCGCCGACGCGCCTAAGGTCCGCCCGCCGCGACGACGCGCCTACGGTCCGCCCGCCGCGACGACGCGCCTACGGTCCGCCAGCCGTCACGAACGCGCGGATCATGCCCTTGAGCGCCTCGGGGGCGTCGATGAACTCGAGGCCCGCCGCGGAGCGTCCGCGGCCGTCCTTGATCCAGCGCAGCACGGTGGGCAGCGTCACGACCGACGCCCCGCCCGGCGGGCAGAAGCGCACCATCGCGCGCTCGTCCGGCGAGCACGGGCGCGACGTCAGCACGAGCAGCCCGCCCTCGGAGATGTCCTCGCTGCGACCGTCCACGACCTGCCCGTCCGACTGCACGATGCGCACGGGCGTCGTGAACGACGCGCGCGCGAAGCGGCGGCGCTGCTCAGCGGAGGTAGGCGCAGGCGCAGCCGCGGGCTCCACCACCGTGAGCTCTTCGTCCACGACGACGACGCCGCGCGCACCGTCGAGCAGCGGCAAGGGGGGGCCCTCCATCGGGCCGACCGTCTTCAGCAGCGCGCGCGCGAACGCGATCGTCGTCGGCCAGCGCTGCGCAGGGTCGCGCACCAGCCCTCGCGCGATCGCCGCGGCGAGCTCCGCGGGCACATCCCTGCGCACCGCATTGATCGCCGGGGGCGGCTGCGTCGAGACGCGCATCAGCACCTCGGCGTAGTTGCCCTTGAACGGCACATCGCCCGTCAGGCACTCGTAGAGCATCACGGCGAGCGCGTAGACGTCGCAGCGATGGTCCGTGTTGTCGTGCATCAGCAGCTGCTCGGGCGCCATGTACTCCGGCGTGCCGAGGATCGAGTCGCGCTGCGTCAGCTTGCGGGAGGGGATCCCCCGCCCGGAGCCCCGCAGCGCCGCGATGCCGAAGTCGATCAGCTTGATGGTCTCGAGCCCGGCGTCGTCGCGCACGACGAACACATTGCTCGGCTTCACGTCGCGGTGAACGACGCCTCGCTGGTGGGCAGACGACAGCGCCTCGGCGACCTTCACGCCGATACGCACGGTGTCCGCGATCGAGAGCTTGCCGCGAGACGTGAGGATTCCGTCGAGCGGGCGCCCGTCGAGCATCTCCATCGCGAGGAACGCCCGCCCCTCGTCATCGAGCCCCGCGTCGAGCACCTGCACGACGTTGGGGTGATGCGAGAGCTCGAGCGCGCGCGCCTCGAGCAGCAGGCGATCGCGCAGCTCGGGGTCGAACTCGAACTCCGCGTCGATTTGCTTCAACGCCACCGTCCGCCCCGTATATCGGTGCTCGGCTTGGTGGATGATGCTCATCCCGCCGCGGGCGATCGCGCGCCCCAACAAGTAACGTCCGCCTACGTAAGCTGGCTCGGCCGGTTCGGTCTGCGGCGCCGGCGCGCGCCCCTGTTTGGAATGGTCCACCGTGGGGACAAACGGTAGCACGCGGCCCCGACTTGAGGGTCGCTCATCAGCCGACCCGCCACAAAGGTGCAACTGTGGCGTTGCGGAAAGGCCCCAACCATCGCTATGGTTCGCCCCGATCTACGCCGGGAGGGCGAATCCGATGGAGCCGAACGGTACCGAACCGCAGTCCTTTCTGGGCGCACAGCCTGCGTCCCGCCCGTTTCCCTCAGCCGATCCCACGTCCAGCGAGACGCTGTGGGCCGCGAAGTTCCCGCCGGACGACGACGATCTGCCGGATGTCCCGGACCTGCCGGACCTCCCGCCCGATCCGCCCGGCGGCGGCGGCGGCGGCGATGATCGCGACGACGACCGCGATCTGCGGCGCATCAAGAGCGGCACCTCGTGGACGGGGCGCATCTCCGCGGTCGTCTTCATCGTCGGCGCGGCAGTGCTCGGCTTCCTCTATTGGAAGCAGACCGAGGCTGACAAGCACAAGTGGGATCTATGGGAGTCCGCGCAGACCGCGCCCTCGCGCGATGCGTTCCTCACGTCGATCAGCGCCGACCTGACGAAGACCGGCTTCGTGGACGTGAAGCTCGCCTACATCGGCAAGATCCGCGAGTACCGCTACGCGAACGCGGTCCCCGCGCTCATCACCATGCTCTCGGACGACGATCAGGGCGTGCGCGGCGACGCGGCGCTCGCGCTCGCCGCCATCGGTCTGCCTGCCGCGGAGCCGGCGAAGGCCAAGCTGCTCGAGATCCTGCCGTCGATGAACGTCGCGCAGGAGGCGAAGATCATCTGGGCGCTGGCGCTCCTCAAGGAAGCGCGCGCGGCTGACAAGATCATCCAAGCGTTCTCGGACGGGCGCCTGCAGCAGCAGGAGGGCTTCGACCCGAAGATCATCAGCGACGTGCTCGGCATCACGCGCCTCGCGGGCCTGACGGCCGGCACGAACAGCGTCGCCGTGCGCACGCTCGCCGCGATGGCGCTCAGCGAAGCGGCCTCCGCGGAGGCCGTCGACCCGCTGATCCGCTTGCTCGCAGACACCGATCCCGAGGTCGTCCGCCAAGCGGCGGCGGGCCTCGGCCGCACCGGCGACCCGCGCTCCGGGCCCCCGCTCTTCGCGCTCCTCGCGCGGCAGCCCGCGCTCAAGCAGTCGATCCTCGACGCGATGCGCAAGTCGACCGGCGCCCGCGGTCTGGTCGCGCTCGTCAGCGGGGCGACCGAGCCGACGATCAAGCGTGAGCTCGTCACGATGCTCCGCGAGACGCACGACCCGGGGGCGGCCGACGCCCTCGCAGGCCTGGCCAACGACGCCGACGAGGAGACGAAGGTCTCGGCCGCGCTCGGCCTCGCCGACCTCGGCGATATGCGCGCGGTGCCGATCCTGGTCGCCCTCGCGCGCGGCACGAACGAGACGGCCGCGCAGGACTCCATCGACGCGCTCCGCGCGCTCCGCGCGACCGCGGCGGGCCCCGACCTCGCGTCGATGCTCGCAGAGTTCCCGAGCCGACACGCTGCGCTGCTCCGCGCGATCGGCGCGAGCGGCAACGCCGCGGCGTGTGACGCGCTCTGGGCCGAGGTCCATCCCGACGGCGTGCCCGCGGACGCCATCGACGACACCGAGGCCGCGCTGGTCTCCGTCGGCGACCTCCGCTGCGAGAACGCCTACAGCAAGATCATCGACATGCTGAAGCGCCCGCGCGACGTCGACTATTCGGTGCCGAGCGTGGCGACCGAGACGAGCTACCGGAACCGCTCGAAGGCCGCAGAGGCCCTCGGCTACTACGGCAAGCTCGAGGCGCTCGAGGCGCTCCAGAAGGTCGTCGAGGACGGCGCGGACGACATCCGCGTGCGCGCTGCGGCGGCGGTCTCCGTCGGTCGGCTCGCCGACGAGGCGACCCTGCGGGCCATCGTCGTCAAGATCCGCGACGGCGCGACGGACCAGCAGGTCCGGCAGCTGTACGCGCAGGTGCTCTGGCAGAAGCCGAACCGGGCCATCTCGGGCGACCTGCTGACGCTCTTCGGTCAGGCTGGCGGCGTGCCCCCGGAGGTCTCCCGCGCGGCGGCCCTCGCGGTCGGCTACGCGGCGGACCCGGCGAACGACGCGCGGCTCATGGAGCTGCTCGAGGCCGAGGCCACTCGGCGTGACGCGGCCTTCGCGATCGCGCTCGGCGGCAGCCCAGAGGCCGTGGCCAAGCTCCTCCTGGTGCTCCGGCACGACCGGGATCTCCGCGAGATCATGCAGCTCGCCTTCCAGTCTCAGGACTCCGACGACCTCGACCTCGTCACCGAGGATATGTTCGCGTCGGGCGCCATCATGCGCCGCCTCCAGGCCGCGCAGGTCATGCGCACCGGCGAGGGCGAGGGCAGCTTCGGCCTGCCGTGGACCAAGGCCCTCGAGCGCCTCAAGACCGGCTGGGGCGGTCCGGGCGGCGCGAGCGCTCGCTTCGCGCGCGAGAAGCTCTACGAGGTCCTGGTGGGCTCGGACGCAGAGCTGCGCGTCATCGTCGCGAACCTGCTCGGCGACATGAACGAGCGCGGGCTGCTGTTCCGCGCGCGTGACGCGGGCGGGGTCGGCGCCGACGAGGCCCGCGCGAAGCTGCGCGAGATGAACACGGGCGCCGCGGCGGCCGCTCCGGCGGCAGCGCACTGAGCGCGCCCGCTCGGCGGACCCGCACCATGGAGCCCCAAGCGATCCCGGCGAGCGACGGCGACTGGCTCGTCGTCACTCGCTGGCGCGAGTACGAGGGCGAGCAGCGCGCCAACGTGCTGCGCGTGGTCGGCATCGCGTGCTTCTACGCGGTCGAGCTACTCAACCACTACGGGCTGCACCTCGGCCCCATCGACGTCGCCCCGGTGCCGGGCGTCGACGGGCGCTTTCACGCCGCGATCACGGCGCTCGCGGTCGTGTGGGTCGCGCTCGCGGGCGGCGTGGTCGTCGCGCTCCGCAGCCGCCTGTTCCCGTCGTGGCTGAAGTACGTCACGGCGGCGGTCGACACTCTGCTGCTGACGGCGATGCTCTCCATCGCCGACGGCCCGGCGAGCCCGCTCGTGGTGGTCTTCTTCCCGCTGCTCGCCCTCGCCGCCCTCCGTGAGAGCAGCGCGCTCGTGCGCTTCTCGACGTGCGCGTCGTTGGTCGGCTACGGCGTGCTCGTCGCGGGCTCCGTCTGGGTCCGCCACTCGACGCGGGTTCCGGCGTATCGGTCGGTGCTCGCGTTCCTCGCCATCGCGCTCACCGGCGTCGT
>CAIUAC010000501.1 GCA_903896985.1 uncultured Sandaracinus sp. | reverse complement strand
CGATCCCCGAGCCGCTCGCCCGCGCGACGCGCCCACCCGGGACGGGCACGCCTCGCTGTTAGCCTGCGAGTCGCGCGACGCGTCGCACGCCGCGGCGTGAGTCGGTGCATCGCAGCGCACGCTTGGAGTCAGCGTCTCACACGCTGACCCGGCGGTGCAGCGGGGCGCCCCGTAGAGCGCCCCGCCGCCGAATTCACTGCGGTATCTGCCGGTAGTAGGCCTCGATGTTGTCGACGCTCCAGTCCTGCCAGGCGACCCCGATGATGCCCGCGCGCGCCGCGACCGAGGCGGTGGTCGAGGGCGTCAGCGTGTTGCTGATGCCGCCGCCCGAGGCGGAGGCGAGGCCGTGCTCGACCCACGCGCTGCCGGTCCAGCGGCGCGCGTAGAGCTCGGTGTTCGTCTTGTCGATCTGCTCCGACCAGACGACGATCGGTCGGCCGCTCGCGTCGAGGCTGAGTCCGCTCACCGTCGCGGGGAGCGGCCCGCTGCTGACGGCGGTCGCGCCATACGGCAGCCACGCCGTGCCGTTCCACGCGGCACCGTACACCTGGTAGACGCCCGTGTGGCTGTCGCTCCAGGCGATGACAGGATGCCCCGCCGCGTCGAGCGCGAGGCACGGAGCGGTGACGCTCGCACCTGCGTGGCTCACGCCGCCGGTCGTCGCGGACCCGCCGAGCTCCACCCAATCGGTGCCGTCCCACATCTTCAGGTAGACCTCGCTGTGGGTCGCATCGAGGACCTCGCGCCACGCGACGAACGGGTGATCGAGCGCGTCGACCGCGAGCCCCTGCGCGCCGCCGTAGGACGAGAGAGTGGGCGTGCCGCTGAGCCCTGCGCCCGTGGCCGAGCCGCCCAGCCCGACGAAGGCGGTCCCGTTCCAGCGCTTGACGTAGACGTCGGTCCCCGTGCCTCCGGGCGTGGTCTCAGACCACGCGACGATGGGGTTGCTGGCGCTGTCGACCACGACGCTCGGCCTGTTGGAGATGGCCGGTGTGTTGCTCAGGCCGCCGGGCGCGGACGAGCCGCCGAGGTCGGCCCAGGCCGTGCCGTCCCAGCGCGTCAGGTAGACGTCCCAGTTGCCAGAGCGAAAGTCCGACCAGGCGAGGACCGGTCGATCGAGCGGGTCGAGGGCGATTCGCGTCTGGATCGGGCTGCGGGTCGTGCCGGTCGCGAGGATCCCAGTCGTCGCCGAGGCGCCGAAGCCCGCCCAGCTCGCGCCGTCCCACGCCTTGAGCCGGAGCGAAAAGCCCGCCGGTGCCTGCTCTTGCCAGGCGATCACGGGTGCGCCCGTGGAGGTCAGCTGCATCGCAGGCCCTGTCGCGGCGTTCGCGTCGTCGCCGCTGACGCTTCCGGCGGGCGCAGGCGTGCCCTCCCAGTAGCTCTGCCAGTGCGTGCCATCGAAGTGGCGCGCGTAGATTGAGCGACTGCCGATCCAGCCCGTGTCGAAGTCCTCGGTCCAGACGACCACGGGCTGCCCCGCGGCGTCGAGCCTCAGCCGCGGAAGAGTGGACGTCGCCAGGCCCGTATGGCTGAGCCCGCCGCCGCTCCCGGACCCATCGAGCTCCACCCACGCCGCGCCGCTCCAGCGCTTGAGGCAGATCTCGCTGTCGCCGTTAGGGCAGACATAGGCGACCGTCGGCACGCCCGCGGCGTCCACCGCGACCTGGGGATACACCCCCGCCGCGATGCCCGTTCCGCTCGCCGACCCGGACAGCTCGCTCCAGGTAGCCGACGCCGGGTTCCACCGCTTCAGGTAGACGTAGTCGGTGGTGCCGACCGTCTCGTGCCAGGTGACGACGACGCTGCCGTCAGCGCCGACGGCGAGCCGGGGAGAGACCGCCATGCCCGTGTTGCTCACGCCGCCGGCCGACGCCGAGCCGCCGAGCTCGACCCAGGCGGTGCCGCTCCAGCGCCGCAGATAGACCTGAAACGGCGCGCTCCAGAAGGCCGTGGCGCCGAAGGTCTCCTGCCACGCGACGACGGGGTTCCCAGCCGCGTCGAGGGCGAGGGCGGGGTTGAAGGGGATATGCCCTGCTGCGGACGCAGGCAGCGCGGGGCTCGCGCCGTAGGTCGCCCACGCGCTGCCATCCCAGCGCTTGATGACGATGCCGCCCGGGCTGCTGTTCTGCTGCCACGCGACCACGGGGTAACCCGCGGGATCGGTCGCCATGGCCACGCCTCCGCCGTTCCCGCGCCACGTTCCGACGTCAAGGGGGCCGGTGGCCCCGAGATCAGACCCCGCGAGCCCGCTCCAAGCGCTGCCGTCCCAGCCGCGCAGGTAGCCGAGCCACGGGGTGGCGCCGGGCGTCAAATTGCCGAGCCACGCGACGAAAGGGCTCCCGCTCGGCCCGAGGCCCACGCTCGTACCCGTGTTCGAGAAACCGCTGAGGCCGAGCCCCTCCGCGTTCGACCATGAGCCGCCGAGCTCGTCCCAGCGCGTTCCGGTCCACTTACGCAGGAAGACCCCGCCCGCGCCCGTCGCCGTGGCGAAGCTGACGACTGGGCGGTCGCTCGCGTCGAGCACCAGCGAGGGAGAGGACACGTTCGCCGTCTGGCTGACGCCGTAGCCGTTGGTGGAGCTGCGCCCGAGCGCCGTCGTGTGCGGCACTCCCCAAGAGCTGCCGCCGAGCCCTTGCCAGAGCGTCGGCGTCGCGCAGTCGGCGCCGCCGTACCCGATGACGCAGGTGCACGCGCCGCTGGCGTCGACGACGCCGTGCCCGGTGCAGGTGAGCGCGTCGCTGAACTCGCAGCTCGCGCCGGCGTAGCCCGCCGTGCAGGCGTCGCAGCTCG
>CAIUAC010000500.1 GCA_903896985.1 uncultured Sandaracinus sp. | reverse complement strand
TCGCTCGAGGAGGAGCTGCGCACGGCGATCGACGCCGATGGCCTCGTCCTCGACGACGCGAGCCCGGCGCTGCGGGCGCTGCGCACCGAGGTCGCGAACCTCCGCACGCGCCTGATCGCGCGCCTCGACGAGCTGCTGCTCAAGCACGCCGACGTGCTCTCCGACCGCTATCACACGGTGCGCGACGGCCGCTACGTGCTGCCCGTGCGCACCGACGCGCACGAGAAGCTGCAAGGCATCGTGCACGGCGCGAGCGCGAGCGGCGCGACGGTGTTCATCGAGCCGCGGGCGCTCGTCGAGCTCGGCAACCGCTACCGCCTCGCGCAGGCGGAGATGGAGCGCGAGGTCGAGCGCATCCTCGCGCTGCTCTCGGACCTCGTGCGGGAGCGCCTCGTGCCGCTCCGCGCCGCGTGTGACGCGCTCGACCACGCGGACCTGCGCGTGGCGTCCGCCAGGCTAGGGCGGGACCTGCGCTGCACCTTCCCGCGCCTCGTGCCGGACGCGCGCCTCGCGCTCCTCGGCGCGCGGCACCCGCTCCTCGCGCTCGACGGCGTGCCCGTCGTGCCGAACGACCTCGCGCTCGCGGCGGGGCGCGCGCTCGTCATCTCCGGGCCGAACGCCGGCGGCAAGACGGTCGCGCTGAAGGTGCTCGGGCTCGCCGCGCTGATGGTGCGCGCCGGGCTGCCGGTGCCCGCCGACGAGGGCAGCGAGTGCGGCTTCTTCGCGCGCGTGCTCACGGACGTCGGCGACGATCAGTCGCTCACGAAGAACCTCTCGACGTTCTCCGCGCACGTCACCAACGTCGCGCGCATCCTCGAGTCGTCGGACGACCGCACGCTCGTGCTCCTCGACGAGCTCGCGGGCGGCACCGACCCCGAGGAGGGCGCGGCGCTCGCCTGCGCCGTCATCGACGCGCTCTGCAAGCGCGGCGCGGCGGTCGCGGTCACGACGCACTACGAGCCGCTGAAGGCGCTCGCGCTCCACGACGCGCGCCTCCGCAACGCGTCGGTCGGCTTCGACGTCGCGACGATGCAGCCGACGTTCCGCGTGATGCTCGATGTGCCGGGCGCGTCGAGCGCGCTCGTCGTCGCCGCGCGCTTCGGCATCCCGCCCGAGGTGATCGCGGTCGCGCGGCGCGTGCTGCCCGATCAGTCGCGCAGCTTCGACGAGCTCGTGCGCAAGCTCGAGCAGGAGTCGAGCGCGCTCGCGATCCTGCGCGTCGGGCTCGAAGAAGAGCGCGCGAAGGCCATCGCCGCGCGCGAGGCGGCCGACCGCGAGCTCGAGTCGCTCCGCAGCAAAGAGCGCGCGCAGGTCTCGCGTGAGGCGGAGCAGCTCGTCTCGATCATCCGCCGCACGCGCGACGAGGTGCGCGAGGCGCGCTCACGGATTCGCTCGCCGAAGCTCGACGAGGCGACCCTCGAGGCCGCGCGCAAGACGGTGGACGAGGCCGCGTCGAAGCTCGCGCTCGGCGGGTCGCTCGCGACCGTCGCCGGGCCGCAGCCCCACGAGCCGCGCGACGTCGGCGGGGCGCCCGACGCGTCGCAGTTGTTCGCCGGGCAGCGCGTGTTCGTGCCGCGGCTGCGCGCCGAGGCCAACGTCATCGAGCCCCCGCAGAAGGGGCGCGTCCGCGTGGCCGCGGGGCCGCTCAAGCTCTGGGTCGGGCTCGACGAGGTGCGCCTGATGGCGTCAGTCGCGGTCCCGCAATCGCCGGGGCGCGGCGCGGTCGAGGCGAAGGGGCTGCTTGGTCCGACGCTGGAAGCGCCGATCTCGATGCCGTATGACGGGAACACGCTCGATGTGCGGGGGATGCGCGCGGACGACGCGGTCGCGATGCTGGAGTCGTTCCTCGATAGGCTCTACGGGGCGTCGATTCGCGTCGGGTACGTGCTGCACGGCGTCGGGACGGGCGCGCTGCGTGAGGCTGTGAGGCGCTGGCTGAGTGAGCCTTCGGCGTATGTGGTCAAGAGTCGCGGGGCGCTGCCGGATGAGGGTGGGGATAAGTACACCGTGGTGTGGTTGAAGTAGGCGCTGCGCGGCTTTTTTTTAGAGGATTTTTTGTTCCCCTCGAGGGGAGTCGCGCTCCCCTCCCCAGCCCTCCCCCCGGGCCCCGGGGGGAGGGAGTTTTCGGATGGGATAGCCGTCGCGGCGGTGCGTCGGGCAG
>CAIUAC010000499.1 GCA_903896985.1 uncultured Sandaracinus sp. | reverse complement strand
GCGCCGGCCGTCGTCGTCGACGCGCGCGTCGCGCCCGTCGCGGCGTGCTCGCTGCAGGCGGTCGTCGTCGGAGCGAGGAGCGCGAGCAGCGCCGCCGCGAGTCGTGCGGCAGTGAGCCGCGCGGCAGTGAGCCGCCCGGTCGTGAGCGCAGGCGTACGGAGCCGCATCCTCAGCCGCCGTGCGGCAGGCCCTGCGCGCCCTGCTGCATCCACGCGACGACGCAGTCCGCCGCGGTGCTCGCCGCGGAGCGCTGGTAGGTGCGCCAGTCTTCGCGCCCGCGTGAGCCGACGACGTTGGTGACGCCGAGCACCGCCGCGAAGGGCACGGTCGCCGCGTGACACGCGAGCGCGACGGCGAACGCCTCGAGGTTCTCGCCCTCGCAGCCCGACGCGCGATGCACGGTGCTCGCGAGCGCGTCGTCGGTCGTGATCGACAGCGTCGTCGCGACCTGCGCGACGCGCGTGCGCGGCCCCGTGCCGAGCCCCGCCGTCAAGAGCGCGTGCGTGTCGACCGTCGTCGTCATCGGGTCGGGGAACGCCGCGCGCCCCGCCGCGACGGCGTGATCGAAGAGCACGATGCGGCTCGCGACGAGCACGTCGTTCGGGCGGTAGTCGGCGACGCCCGCGTAGACGCCGCAGCTGCCGAGCAAGATCACGCAGCGCGGCGCCAGCTGCGTGAGGCGGTTCGCCATGCCGCTGCCCGCGACGGGCAGCCCGATGCCGAGCGTCTTGCCGACGACGCGGAGCCCGCGGATCGTGCCGTCGAGCTTGTCGGTGAGCATCGGGCGCAGCCCGACGAGCTCGGGGGCGTGAGCGGCGACGACCAACACATCGACGCGCGGAGGTGGGACGGACTGCATGGGGACGCGAGCCTAGCAGAGGATGCGCGCCTGGTGGCCGTCGCCTGCTACGCTCCGCCTCGCGTGACGACCGACGATCAGCGCCGGCTGCTCTACCGCTGGGACCTCGACAAGACCTACTTGCGCACGGAGTTCGACACCGTGCGGGACCTGATCCGCACGGCGTTCGAGCCCGCCGCCGAGAAGCAGACGGTCCCCGGCGCGGGCGCGCTCCTGCGGGAGCTGCGCGCGACCAAGCCGGGCGGCATCTTCATCCTCTCGGGCAGCCCGGAGCAGATGCGCAAGGTCCTCGAGGCGAAGCTGCGCCTCGACGGGATCCAGTGGGACTCGTTCACGCTGAAGCCGAGCGTCGCGATGCTCCTGCGCGGCAAGTTCCGCTTCTTGCGCGATCAGGTCGGCTACAAGCTCGCGGCGCTGCTCGCGTCGCGCGCATCGGGGACGGGCGAGTTCGACGAGGTCTGCTTCGGGGACGACGCGGAGGCCGACGCGTTCATCTACTCGCTCTACGCCGACCTCTGCGCCGGGCGCATCGGCAACGATATGCTGCACGCCGTGCTCGAGCGCGCGCGCGTCTACCCCGACGCGCTGCCGCGCCTCCTGCGCATGGCCGCCGATCTGCCGCGGCGCGACTGCGTGCGGCGCATCTTCATCCACCTCGACCGGATGTCGTCGCCCGACGCCTTCGCCGAGCTCGGGCCCCGCGTGTGCCCGTTCTACAACTACTTCCAGCCCGCGCTGGTGCTGCTCGAGCAGGGCGCGATCGGGCCAGACGCGGCGCTCCGCGTCGCCGCCGAGCTCGTCGTCTCGCACGCCTTCACGGCCGACGCGCTCCTCGCGAGCTACGAGGACGTCGTGCGCCGTGGCTACGCGGGGCCGCGCGCCGGCACGCTGCTGCTCGAGGCGGGGGCCCGCTTGGAGGCCGCGCGCTTCGCGTCCGCGACGCCCGTGCTGCGCACCTTGCTCGAGCGGCTCCCGGGCGTGCTGCCGGGCTTCGCCGAGCCTGCGCCGATGGAGCTCCCCGTCATCGACTACGCCGCGCTCCACACCCGCGATCACGCCCGCGCGCTCGCGGCGAGGCGGCGCGCTTCGCGGGGCTGAGGGCGCGCTGCTCGAGCGGGATGTCCGTCGAATGCCGGGCCGACCGGACGGCGAGCGTGCGCGCCGGGACGACCTCTGCGCGGGGCTGCGGCTTCGGAGCCGCGCGGGCCCCGTGCTAACTTCTGTTCATCGCGCGCAGTTTCTGTCGCGCGCGAGGGGCTCCACCGACTGCTTCCCATGACCCTCTCTGCGCGCACCCGTCTCGACGCTCGTCGCCTCGCCGCGCTGCTGCTCGCGGCGGCGTTCGTCGCTGGCTGCGGCGCGAAGACGGGGCTCGAGGTGCCCGACGGCGGGCCGGATCTCGGCGTCGATGCGGCGCTGCCTTGCATCGAGATCCCGACGGACCTCGACGCCGGGCCGCCGATCGAGCTCCCGCTCTCGACCGAGGCGCGCCTCGAGCGCGCGGACGTGCTCTTCCTGATCGACGTCACCGGCTCGATGGGCGACGAGCTCGTGCAGATCCGTGAGCGACTGCGGGACCGGCTCGCGCCCGCGATCTACGCGCAGGTGCCGGACACGCAGTTCGGCGTCGCGACCCTCGCCGACTTCGCCGCGGGCTCGTTCGGCGGCGACGGCGATGTGCCGTTCACGCTGTTTCTGCCGATGTCTCCCGACCTCTCGCGCGTGCAGTCGGCGATGGGCGATGTGACGCTCGGCAACGGCAACGACACGCAGGAGGCGCAGGTCGAGGCGCTCTATCAGGCGGCGACGGGGGACGGACGCTTCGGCGTCGACGGACTCGGGCGCGAGGTGACGTGGGTGCCCGCGTCGCTCGGCTGTCCGCGCGGCGGCTTCGGCTATCCGTGCTTCCGCGACGACGCGCTGCCGGTGATCTTCCTCTTCACGGACGCCGCGTTTCACAACGGTCCCGGCGATACCTGGCCCTATCTGCCGAGCGCTGACCTCCCGGGCACGGTGCCCGCGACCTACCCTCAAGCGGTCACGGCGCTCCGCGACAACGGGATTCGCGTGATCGGCTTCTGGTCCGGCGGCACGGAAGAGGGCATCGCGGACCTGCGACAGGTCGCGCTCGACACCGAGGCGACGCGCCGCGATGGCTCGCCGCTCGTCTTCGACATCGGCGGCAGCGGCGAGCGCCTCGACTCGCGCGTCGTCGAGGCGATGCAGGACTTCGCCGATGGCATCGTGCTCGACATCGACGCGGTGCCGCTCGATCCGACGCCGGACGACGGCTTCGATGTGCGCACGCTCGTCGACGCGATCGTGCCGCTGCGCGCGGAGCCGATGGACGGCATCGGCGGCATCGACCCCGTCAGCAACAGCTTCCTCGCGGTGCGCGCGGGCACGCAGGTGATCTTTCAGCTGCGGGTGCGCACGGGCGTCGTGCGCCCGACGACGGAGCCGCAGGAATTCCTGCTCGACGTGCAGTTCCGCGGCGACGGGCGCTCGAACCTCGGCGTGCGGCGGGTGCGCATCGTGATCCCCGCGCTCGACGGGCGTGGCTGCGAGGGCGACGTGGACGCCGGCGTCGTGACGCTCGGCGCGCTGACGTCTGGCTCGCCGTGAGGTCCGCGTTCGCCCGGATGTCCAGGCTCGCGCTGCTGTCCCGGTTCGCGCTGCTGTCCCGGTTCGCGCTCGTGTTCACTTCAGCGTTGCTCGCGCTCGCGGCGGCCGTCGTGGGCTGCGGCGCGAAGAGCGGGCTCGAGGTCCCGGACGCGGCGCGCGTCGCGGAGCTCGACGCGGGCGTGCCGCCGCTCTGCCTCGAGGTGCCGCTCGACGCCGGGCCGGTCCGCGCCGCGCTGACGACGCCCGTCGCGCTCGCGATGGTGGACGTGTTCTTCCTCGTCGACGCGACGGGGAGCATGAGCGACGAGATCGAGAACATCCGCGCGGGGCTGAGCGAGCGCGTCGTGCCAGGCGTCCGCGCGGTGATCCCGGACGCGTGGTTCGGGCTCGGTTTTCTCGGTGAATTCCCGCTCGAGCCGTACGGCCCGCCGGAGGTGCTGCCGTACACGCTGAGCGTGCCGATGACGAGCGACTCGCGGCGGCTCGAGTCGGCGCTGACGAGCGCGCCGGTGTGGGGCAACTTCGACGACCCCGAGGCGCAGGTCGAGGCGCTCTATCAGGTCGCGACCGGCGAGGGTCTCGGCGAGTGGGTGCCGCCGTCGAGCGGGTGCGCGATGGGCGGCGAGGGCGGGGCGTGCTTCCGCGAGAGCGCGCTGCCGGTCGTCGTGCTGATCACCGACGCGCCGATGCACGACGGTCCGCCGGGCATCGAGCCCATCGCCCCCTATGAGATCGCAGCGCCGCTCGCGCAGCCGCACACCTACGAGCAGCTGCTCGAGGCGCTCGCCGCGCGCGGCGTGCTCGTGCTCGGGCTGGGCGCGACGGACAGCGAGCGCCCGTCGTCGCTGCCGCATCTGCGCGCGCTCGCGCGCGACACGGGCGCCGTGTCGAGGAGCGGCGCGCCGCTGACGTTCGACATCGGCTCGGCGGGCGACGGCGTCGGCGCGGGCATCGTGCGCGCGATCGAGCGCCTCGCCGCGGAGGTGCCGCTCGACGTCGAG
>CAIUAC010000498.1 GCA_903896985.1 uncultured Sandaracinus sp. | reverse complement strand
TCTACACCGCAGTCGCCGCGCTCAAGGTCGGCGCCTTCGACTACATCACCCAGCCCTTCGAGCGCGCCGAGCTGCGCACCGTCGTCGAGAAGGCCGCGCGCACCCGCGAGCTCTCCGAGCGCGACGTCGGCCCCGCGCCGACCGAGCCCGGGCGCTTTCGCCTGATCGGTCAGTCGCCGTCGATGATCGAGGTCTACAACATCGTCGACAAGGTCGCGGACACGCCGAGCACGGTGCTGATCACCGGCGAGAGCGGCACCGGCAAGGAGCTGATCGCGCGCGCGCTGCACGAGAGCTCGCGCCGCAAGGACAAGCCGTTCATCCGCGTGAATTGCGCGGCCATTCCTCGCGAGCTGATCGAGAGCGAGCTCTTCGGCTACGAGAAGGGCGCGTTCACCGGCGCCGTCACGAGCAAGCCCGGGCGCTTCGAGCTCGCGGATCAGGGGACGCTCTTCCTCGACGAGATCGGCGAGATCCCGGTCAACATGCAGGTGAAGCTGCTGCGCGCCTTGCAAGAGCAGGAGTTCGAGCGCGTCGGCGGCATCAAGACGATCTCCGTCGACGTGCGCCTCGTCACCGCGACCAACCGCGATCTCGCCGTCGAGATCGAGCGCGGCGCGTTTCGCGAGGACCTCTTCTATCGCCTCAACGTCGTGCAGGTGCAGCTGCCGCCGCTGCGCGATCGCAAGAGCGACATCCCGCTGCTCGTCGAGCACTTCGTGCGGCGCTTCAACGAGCGCCTGCGCAAGACGGTCAAGGGCGTCGACGAGGCGGCGATGGAGGCGCTGCTCGCGCACCCTTGGCGCGGCAACATCCGCGAGCTCGAGAACGTGATCGAGCGCTGCATCCTCTTCGCCGAGGGCGACCTCGTGCGCGTCGAGGACCTGCCCGCGGCCCTGCGGCGCTCGCCGAGCGACGACGTCTCGCGCATCACGCCGGTCGATCTCGCGAGCGGTGAGCCCACCGACGCGGACGGCAAGCTCGGCCTGAAGGAGGCCGTGCGCGAGGCGGCGGCGAAGGTCGAGCGCGAGCTCGTCGTGCGCGCGCTCGAGCAGACCGGCGGCAACGTCACGCACGCGGCGCGGCTGCTCAAGATCTCGCGCAAGAGCCTGCAGACGAAGATGAAAGAGCTCGGCCTGCGCGAGAGCGGCGCGGCGTAGGGCTCGTCGGCGCGGCGCGCGCGGGCCCTCAGCCGTGCGCGAGGCGCGCGAGCGGGCTGCCGACCGCGACCGTGTCGCCGACCGCGACCAGGATCGCGACGACGCTCCCGTGCAGCTCTGCGGGGATCTCGATCGTCGCCTTGTCCGACTCGAGCTCGAGCAGGACGGTGCCCGGCTCGACGCGGTCGCCGACGCTGACGTCGATGCGCACGACGACGCCGAGCGTCTCGTCGCCGATCCGCGGCACCCGCACCTCGACCTCACCGTCCGCCGACGCGCCGAGCCGCTGCGCGCCCGGCAACCCGCGGCGCTTGGCGATCGCGCCGACCGCCTCCCAGGCGCTCGCGACGACGCGCGGCGACACGCGCAGATCGGTCGCGACGGAGACGAGCGGCGCGACGGTGCGCGCGTCGCCGTTCGCGCCGAGCTTGCTGAGCCGCGCGACCGCGACCGCGTCGCTCGAGTGCGTGAGCTCGGTGAGCAGAGTGTCGAGGTCGAGTTCGTCCACGGAGCCGCACTCTAGCCCGAGGACCGCGCGAAAGCCTGACGTGTGCGCCCGAACACAGAGCGCCGACCTCTACGCACCGCGCTCACGCGCGCGTCAGCCGCTCGACGAGCGCCGCGTGCGCGGGCAGCTCGCGCAGCATCGTCTCGCGCGGCGGCAGCTCGAAGTCCGCGAAGTCGAAGCCCGGCGCGACGGTGCAGCCGCAGAGCGACCACGCGTGCCCGCGCGGCACGGCGGCTTGCCAGGCGTGCGCGGGCACGGCGTGCTGCGGGCGCTGCCCCGCGGCGAGGTCCGCGCCGAGGAGCACGCTCGCGTGCGCGCCACGCTCGAAGACGTGCAGCTCGACGGGGTCGCCCGCGAGGTGCAGCCAGACCTCCGTCTGCGCGACGCGATGGAGCGCCGAGAACGTCCCCGCGGGCAGCAAGAAATAGATGCTCGTCAGCGCAGCGCGCGGCGCGCCGTGCACGGGGTGCGCGACGAGCGCCGCATCGCGGAACACCTCGCGATAGAAGCCGCCCTCCGGGTGAGGGCTCAGCCCGAGCTGCTCGACGACGTCCTCTGCGCGCATCTCGCGCATCGTACACGCGCCGAGGGGCAGGTCGCGGTTGTGCTTTCGGGGACGCGCCCCTAGGCTCGCCCGCTCGATGCGAGCTCTGCGTACCCGTGCTTCATGCGTCCTGCGGGCCCGCGGCGCGCTGGCGCTCGCGCTCGCGAGCCTCGCTGCCTGCGGAGGCACGGCCGGCACGCTCGAGCCGCAAGCGCGGACAGGCGCCGCGCCCGATCAACCAAGCCCTGCGCCGCGCGAGCCGAGCGCTCCGCCGCGCGCCCTGACGCTCGCGCCCAACGCACCGCTCGCGTGGGGCTGTTTCGCGTGGTCCGAGGCGCGACACGCCGCCGCCTGCGTGACCGGGTATTACGGCGCGAACACGCCCGACACCACCGACGCAACGGTGCCGCGGCGCTACGTCGTGGAGTTCCTCGGCGACTCGAGCGC
>CAIUAC010000497.1 GCA_903896985.1 uncultured Sandaracinus sp. | reverse complement strand
TCGACATCGCCGCCGCGCGCGCCGCGCCGACCGTGCTCTGGGTGACCGGCGACGTGCTCCTCGATCCTTCGTTTCGGCGCAGCGGCGCAGCGGCGGGCGATCCCGCGGAGATCTACGCCGCGATGGTCGCGCCCGTCGCCAAGCACTGGCGCGAGGACGGCGACGCGGCGACGGTGGTCGTGAACCTCGAGAGCCCCGTCGCCACGCTGCGCCGCGAGCCCGACGCCTACCTCGCGGACGCCGAGGCGATCTTCGCCGAGACGGGCCACCGGCGCATCCCCTCGCCGCTGAACGCGCCCGAGTCCCTGCTCGCCGCGCTCTCGCGCGCGGGCGTCGACGTCGTCGACGTCGCCAACAATCACGCGCTCGATCAGGACCGGGCGGGGCTCGGCGAGACGCTCGACGCCGCGCACGCCCACGGACTCGTCACGCTCGGCGGCGGACGCGGCGACGACGACGCGCGCAGAGCGCTGATGCTCGGCGAGCGCGGCGCTCGAATCGCGCTCCTCGCGACGTTCGTGCGCGACCACGGGGAGCCGTCTCGGCTCGGCCCGAGCGAGCCGCGCCTCGACGTCGTGGACGCGCGCACCCTCGACGAGGTGCGCCGCGCGGCCGCCGAGAGCGACGCGGTCGTCGTCGTCGTGCACGTCGTCGCTGAGCTGCTCTCGCGGCCGACCCCGTCGACGCGCCTCCTCGCAGCGGCGCTCGTCGCGGCGGGCGCGGACGCCGTGATCGTGCACGGGCCGCACGTCATCGCGCCGGTCGAGCGCGTCGAGAGCGGCGGGCGCAGCGGCGTCGTCGCGTACTCGCTCGGCAACTTCGTCTCCGACATGGGCAAGGACGCGCGCCCCGGGCGCATCAGTCCGGAGCGAAGCCGCGCGAGCGAGCCCGACCTCGACAAGTGGCACGACCCGCGCACGCGCAGCGGTCTCGCCGCGCGGATCTCGCTGACGCCGGGCGAGCCGCTCGACGTCGCGTTCCTGCCGACGTGGATGCACAGCGACCGATTCCTGCTCGACCAAGGCCTCGCGCGCCCGCCGATCACCTTCACCGTCGAGCCGCTCGCCGCGTGCGGCCCACCGCTCGCGCTCCGCACGACCTGGCCCCGCGAGGCGAGCCTCGAGATGCAGACCTGGGTGGCCTGGCATCGAGACACCGCGCTCGACACGGCACGCCTCCGCTCTGCGGAGTGCGCGCGATGCGCGAGCGAGGCGCCGTGTCGATGGCTCGGCGAGGCGCTGCTGCTTCGGCCGCGCTGAGCGGCGCGCATGACGCGCTCACGGGGTGTGCCGCAGCGCCGCAGCCAACATCGCGAGGACGTCCGCGAGCGGCCCCGCGAGGCCAGGCGGCGCGTCGATGCGCAGCCCGCCGTCCTCGAGCCGCGTGATCTTGAGCCCGGCGACGGCAGCGGCAGGAGCCTGCTCGACCTCAGGCGGCGCGAGTGGCGCGGCGTCGACCGTGGGACCAGCGGCAGGCGCGGCGGCGGGCGCAGCGGCAGGCGCGGCGGCGGGCGCAGCCCCCTCGTCGGTGAGGTCGGCGCCCTCGCTCGGCGCCTCGTCGTCGAGGCTCTCCTCCACGGCGTCGGAGAGCTCCGGCGCAGGCTCGATGAGCGCGCGCACCGTCGCGAGGAACGAGCCCGCGCCGTCGAAGCGCACCTCGTCCGTGGTCCCGTCGAAGAGCGACACGAACACCGCGCGCTTGCGCGCCACG
>CAIUAC010000496.1 GCA_903896985.1 uncultured Sandaracinus sp. | reverse complement strand
GCAGCGCGCGGCCCGCTCGATGGCACCTCGGTCGATGAGCAGCTTGCCAGTCGAAGTTTCCCGCAGGTACTTGCCATAGCGCGCGCTCGTGCGAAGCTCGCACGCTCGCTTCGAGTGCCCCAGACTTCGTTCCGGTTGGGCGATCCGGGCCGAAACCCCGTGGTTCGGGTTCATGAAATAGTTTGGAATCCGTCTCCTCGCCGAGATCAGCACCGCGCGCCTCCCGCTCCCCGGCGACCGGCGGCGGCGGCTTCTGGTGTTCCGGGCCGGATGGGTTGTTGAACAGCGGAACGAACCCTGGGGCCCTCGCTCCAGCCGAGCGGCCGAAGGCCCGCTCCGTCACGCCTCTTGCGCGCGTGCCGCGGCGCCGCCCGCGGGACACACGAAGGGGGCGTCGTCCTTCGTGGGCTCGATGAAGCGCAGGCCGGCGTCCGGCTGACCAGGGTCGACATTGGTGATGAGCTGCCCGCTCGCGAGCACGTCCTCGGTGAGGCCGCAGTTCGGGCAGGCCAGCAGGTCGCGATCGTTCGGGAACAGCCCAAGGCGTCGGGCCTGCTCCTGCACCTCCTGGAGCTGACGAACGAGGGGCGTGACCCGCCAAGGTGTGGCCCGCGTCGCCCGGAACGCTCGCCGCGGTCGTCGCCGAGGCGGGGTAGCCGCAGCTCGGTGACGAGGGGCCCCGCGGCGCGATCGCGGCCGGCCCGTCGTGAGCGCGCCCGCCCTCGAAATCGCCGACGACGCGGGCTGCCGGGACCTGGCGGCGGCCTCGCTCCTCCATGGCGGCCGCCACCCCTCGGGCCTCGCGGATCGCCGAAATGAGCTAGGAAACAAGGGCATCTCAGCTGCGGCACGCCGCTCGCAGTTGCGCGCCGGAATGGCATCGTCCCTCGCTCCCCGAATCGGCCGCGCCGCCGTCTACGAGCGCCACCGCCCCGAGACGACTGCGCTCTACGAAGTCGTCCGCGACAACCTCGACACGCTCTACGCGGCCATCGACGACGGCGCACTCGACGTGCGCATCCCGAAGCACGCAAAGAAGGAGCTCGACGCGTTCCTCGACTGCGGCCTGCTCTGCCGAGGCTTTGCGCGCTTGTGGTGCGCGGGATGCAACGAGAGCCGCCTCGTCGCATTCAGCTGCAAGGGCCGCGGATTCTGCCCCTCATGCATGGGCCGCCGCATGTGCGCCACGTCCGCGAATCTCATCGACCACGTCCTGCCCGAGGTCGCTCTGCGCCAGTGGGTGCTCACGTTCCCGTTCGCGTGGCGCCGCCGACTCGCGAAGGACGGCGCGCTCTTCGCCGACCTCACGCGCCTCTTCGTCGAGACCGTGCAGTCGTTCTACGCGAAGCGCGAGGCTCGGCGCGGCGCGAAGACGGGCTCCATCACCGCCCTGCAGCGCACGTCGTCCGATCTACGTCTGAATCCGCACCTGCACGCTCTCTTCCTCGACGGTGCGTACCACGAGGCCGGCGGCGAGCTTGCGTGGGTGGAGCTCCCGCACCTGCGCACGCGCGAGGTCGGCGACATCCTCGAGCACGCGCTTCGCCGCATGGACAAGCATCTTCGCCGCCGCGGCCTCCTCGACGTCGCGACTGCCAATGACGCCGACGCCGACCACGGCGCTGCCGATGCGGAGGACGCGCTCGCCGCCTCCGCCGTCTCTGGCCAGACCCCGCCCGCAGGACCGCAGTGGACGCGCGGGTTGCCGCCTGCGCCGGCGAGCTCGCTTTCGTTCGACAAGCCGCTCTGCGTGTCGCTCGATGGGTTCACTTTGCACGCGGCCACGCGCGCCGGGTCCCACGATCTCGCCGGCCGCGAGGCCCTGCTGCGCTATGCGCTTCGCCCGCCCCTTGCGACCGACCGTCTCGAGACGCGCCCCGATGGGCTCGTGCGGATCACGCTGAAGCGCGCCTACGCTGACGGCACCCTCGCCGTCGATCTCGATCCGCTCTCGCTGATTTGCCGCCTCGCAACGAGCGTTCCGCCGCCGCGCTATCACACCGTCAAGTACGCGGGCGTCCTCGCCCCGGCGAGCCCGTGGCGCGCGCGCATCGCGCCGAAACCCGCGGAGCCCGAGAAGGCCGAGCCCGAAGGCGAGCCCAAGCGCGGGCGGTGCGCGAGCACCTACCGGCCGTGGGCCGAGCTGCTGATGAGGACGTTCGGGATCGACGTGCTCGAGTGTCCGAAGTGCAAGGGACGCATGAAGCTGATCGCGATGGTCACCGAGCGCTCGAGCCTCCGGCGCTTCCTCACCGGGGTCGGCGAAATCGTCGACGTTCCCGAACGATCACCGAGCCGCGGGCCGCCGTACTGGAAGTCCGTCGTGATGCGCCGCAAGGCCACGGGCGACGCGGCGTAGGGGGGCGGGACGGGATGGGACGGGACGGGACCACCGGCGACGCGAGCGCGCATTCGGGCGAACGTGCGCGCGCCGGGCGAAATTCGCGCGCGAACCGTGGCCGGCGAGGGCGCGAACGAGGTCGGTGACGAGCCGGGAAGCCGTCCGGGTGGCCCGTCGAGCCGGCGGCCGGGGTTCGGGCGGGAACGCGGTGGAGGTGGATTCGGGCTTGTTTTGCTTACGCGCCCCGAGCCGCGTCCGCCTGTGGGTAGGCAGTAGAAACTGTGCCCATCGGAAAGCTCGTAGGG
>CAIUAC010000495.1 GCA_903896985.1 uncultured Sandaracinus sp. | reverse complement strand
GCCGCTCAGCCCGCGCCCGCCCCCGCGCCGGCGCCAGTGAACCTCGTCGCGCCGCCCCCTCGCGCGCCGCTCCTCGCGTGGCTGGTGCGCCTCGTCGCCGACCCGAACCCGATCCTCGTCCGCGAGCTGCGCGCGATCTTCCGCACGAGCCTCTTCATCCGCTTTCTGTACCTCTCGACGGGCGCCGTCGGCGTCGTCGTGCTCGCGGGCGGCGCGATCACCGCGGCGGGTCCCGTCGCGCCGGCGGACGTCGGGCAGATCGTGTTTCAGATCTTCTTCTCCATGGCCCTCTTGGTGATCACGCTCGTCGCCCCGGGCTACGCGGCGACCGCGCTCACCGGCGAGAAAGAGACCGGCACCTACGAGTCGCTGATCTTGAGCGGGATGTCCCCGGGCAGCATCGTCTGGGGCAAATTCGTCGCGGCGTACGCGTCGTTCGGGCTCGTGCTCGTCGCGCTCGCGCCTGTCGTCGGCATCGCGTTTCTGTTCGGCGGGATCTCCCCGTGGCACGTCGTCACCGGCTACATCGGGCTGTTCTACGCGCTCGGTCCGGCGATCGCGTTCGGCATCGCGATCAGCGCGCGCCTGAGCTCGACGCGCATCGCGATCCTGCTCGCGTCGCCGGTCTTCTTCGTCATCGCCTGCTGCGTCGTGGGCACCGTGACGGGGCTCGGCGAGGCGGCGCGCGACGCGTGGGGCACGGGCATGGCGGGCCCGTTCTGGTTCACGGACGCGCTCGTCGTGCGCTTCTTCAAGCTCGACACCTTCGGGCTCCTGGTGCTGTTGCCGACGTACCTCTGCGTGATGCCGACGTGGTTCTTGCTCGCGTCGAGCGTCGCCGCGGTGCGCCCGGCGGCCGAGGATCGCAGCACGCCGATGAAGGTGTGGGCGCTCGTCGGCATCGCGGGCACTTGGCTGATCTTGCTCACGGCGATCGTGCTCTTCGACGGGCCGCGCGACCGCGGCGTCGGGGGCGTCGTCATCGCCTCGCTCGGTGGGCTCGCGCTCGCGTCGTACGCGCTGCTCTTCTCGGATGAGCCGCCGCTGCCGCCGCGCCTCGTCGAGCTGAGGCGGCCGACGATGGGGCCGCTCGGGCGCCTCTGGCTGCTCGTCGGACCGGGCGCCGCGCCGACGCTGCGCTTCACGTTCCTGACGCTGCTCGCGCTCTCGTTCGGCTTCGCCGCGCTCCCGGCGGGCGTCCGCTGGGCGTTCGATCCGACCTACAACGAACACACGCAATACGACGCCGCGCTGGTCGTGCTCTTCCTCGGCAACACCGCGATCGCGCTGTGCATGGCGAGCGCGAGCGCGTGGCTGCGCACGCTGCTGCGCAACGGGCTGGCCGCGCGCGTGCTCACCATCGCCGTGTTCCTCGCGCTCGCGGTGGTGCCCTTCCTCGGGCAGCTGATCCTCGACCCGGACTTCATCGACAAGCTCGACGACGCGATCCCCTTCGTGATCCGGCTCTCTCCGCTCGCGCCGACGATCCTCTCGATCGACCTCGCGAGCGAGAATATGCCGCTCTGGCACGCCGCGGAGGTGTTCGTGCCGACGCTGCTCTACGGCGCGCTCGCCGTCGTGTTCTGGGCGCTGACGGAGCTGCGCGTCCGGACCGTGCGTCAGGCGGTCGAGGCGCATCGGGCGCGGCAGCTGGCGCGCGCCGCGGC
>CAIUAC010000494.1 GCA_903896985.1 uncultured Sandaracinus sp. | reverse complement strand
GCCGCTCAGCTCGGCGAGCAGATCGTGGGGGATCGCGCCGACGGCGACGCCGCACGCGGTCACGGGCAGCGTCGCGGCGAGGTCGACGAGGTAGTGGTCGGGGGCGCGCTCGAGCGTGCCGGTGAGGTTGACGACCGCGGCGCGATCGGGGTCGGGGCCGAGCGAGAGGCGCGCGGAGGTGATCGTGAGGCGGCGCTGCGCCGGGATGAATTCGCCGCGCCCGTCGACGGAGAACGAGATGCCGCGCACGGGCTCCGGCGAGATGCGCGGCGAGGCGACGGCCATGTCGGTCACGCGCACGCGCCCGTCGAGCAGCAGGCGCTCGAGCCCTTCGCCGTGCACCACGAGCTCCGCGTCGATGCGCGCGTCCTCGGGGCGAGAGAGCGGCGCGTCCGGCAGCAGCGGCAGCAAGAGCGCGAGCGGCACGCCCGTCAGCCCGAGCGAGCCCTCCGCCCGCAGCTCCGTCGGCTGCAGCACGACGTCCCAGCGCACGGCGCCGGACGGCTCCCCCGTGCCCGCGCCCGTCGCGCGAAACGCGCCGCCGCTCAGGCCGTCGACCGTCGCGCGCAGGCCGCGGAGGATGGTCTTCTCGCCCGCGGGGCCGCGCGTCGCGATCTCCAGGTCCGCGGCCACGAACGAGACCGCCGGCGCCAACAGCGCGAGCCCGCCCGCGGTCGGCGTCGCCCTGCCCGCCGCGGCATGGGCTGGAGGCTCTGCGCTCGGAGCCGCAGCGTCAGCGCCGCGCAGCGCCGCCCAGGCAGCGCCGAGGCGCGCGCCCGTCGACAGCACCGCCCGCGCGTGGTCGCCCTCGAGCTCGTCGCGCGCGGCCCAGACCATCCGCCCGCCGCCGACGCCGATGTGTCGAATCAGCGGGCCTTGCGCGGTCGACGCGAGGTCCGCCTCGAGCTCCCGCAGGTCGACGACGTCGCCTGGCTCTTCACCGACGACGAGCGCGCCCGCGCCCCCGCTCAGCCGCCCGGAGAGCCGCCGCGCGAAGCCCTCCCGCACCTCGACGAGCGCGCCGTTCGCGTCGTGCGCGTGCACGCTGACGTGCTCGAGCCGCACGTCGCGCCGCGGACCGCCCGCGGACTCGCTCGACCCGCGCGCGCCCCGGCGCCAGCGCGCGACGGTGCTCGCCAGCTCCGGGCGGGCGAGGTCGAGGTCCACGTCGACGCCCGTCGCCTCGACGCGCTCGATGCCGGCGGTCCCCGACATCAGCCACGCGAGCGGGCGCCCCGAGAGCCGCACGGCCGACGCGCGCACGGTGACGCCGCCTTGGGCGCTCCCGACGCGCACGTCCTCGAGCACGACCGTGCCCAACCCCGCGCCGACGCCGCCGATGCTCACCTCGCTGCCAGTGCGCCGGGCGATCGCCTCCTGCGCGCGCGACGCCACCATGCCGGGCAGCCACCAGAGCCACGCCGCGGCGGCGGCACCCACCGTTGCGGCAGACACCCCGGCGAGCCAGGCGAAAGTCGTACGTCGGCTCAAGACGGCGCTTTGTCTAGCACGAGCCACCGAGCGTCGAGAACCGAACGTCTCTCCCGAGCGCGTCCGTTCAGTGTCGCCTACAAGAACTCACGCCGCGCCCCGAGGAGCTCCACCGCGCCCGGGTGCGCGCGAAAGTGCGCGGGCGCGCGCCCGGGCGACTCGCCGTCGACGTCCACGAGCGCAGGCTCCCGCCCGACAGGCTCGATGACGATCTCGCGCCCGCGCCAGCACGCCACACGCGGCGAATGAACGTGCGTCCCGCGGTAGAGCGCGCGGCTGTCGAGCGCGGCGCGCAGGAGCGAGCTCGGCCGGATCAAGACGACGTCGAGGAGCCCATCGGCGAGGCGCGCGTTCGGCGCGAACATCATGCCGCCGCCCGCGAAGCGCCCGTTGCAGACGGTCACCGTCGCGATCGCGTGCTCGCCGACGTCCTCGCCGTCGATCGTCAGCCGCACCCGCGCAGGCTCGTAGCCCCAGAGCGCGCGCAGCGTCGCCAAGAAGAACGTCAGCCGCCCGCCGAGGCGCTTGCGCGAGCCGTTGACGAGGCGCGCGACGCGCCCGCTGACGCCGACGGACGCGAGGTTCAAGAAGTACCTCGACGCGCGCGCGCCGTCGTCGCCGACGTAGTCGATCGAGCCGACGTCGATCGCGGCGCTCTCTGCGTCGAGCAGCGCGCGCGCGGACACCTCGAGGCTCGCGCCCGCGCCCGCGACGAGCATCCGCGCGAAGTCGCCGCCCGTGCCCGCGTGCAGCACCCCGAACCGCGCCCTCGACGACGCGCCGCCGCGCGCCGCCATCAAGCCGCCGAGCACCTCGCCGTGCGTGCCGTCGCCGCCGAGCGAGAGGAGCGTCTCTGCGCCGCCGTCGAGCGCCCGCTGCACGAGCGCCGGGATATCCCCGCGCCTCTGACTGACCACGAACGCGCACTCGCCGAGGCTGCCGCGCAGCGTCCGCTCGACCTCCGCCCAGCGCGCGCCGACGCGCCCTCCCGCCGCCGCGGGGTTCACGATGAGCGTAGTGCGAGGCGAGTTAACGGCAGACACGCGCGGAGTGGCCGTAGACTAGCACCATGTCGGCCTCCCCCGAGCCTGCGCAACGCCCAGAATTCCAGCGCGCGCGCCTCCCTCGCCTCGCCAACGTCGGCGCCGGATTGCTGCTGCGCTTCATGGCCCTCAGCTACAACCGACGCCCCGCGCTCGGGCGGTACCTGCACGGCGTCGACGGTCCGTTCGACTTCACGATCGGCTTTCGCACGGAGTCCGCGTCCGTCCTGCAGGCGATTCGCTTCCGCGACGGCAAGGCGCGCGTGCTCGCCCGGGGCGAGGCCTCCGCCGAGCGCACGGCCGACGCGACGCTGGTATTCCAAGACGAGTCGGCCCTGCGCGAGATGCTGACGGCGCCGCCGAGCGATCTGCTGCTGCTGCTGCTGCGCGGCCGAATGCGCACCGAGGGGAACCTCGGCTATCTCTCGCTCTTCAATTACCTCCTCTCGTTGCTCGTCGAGAAGACTCGCGGGCGCGCGCCCAAGCTCCCCGCGAGCGCTGCGTCTCCGCGCGCGCCGACCAACGGGCACGGCGCGACGGACTTCGACTCTGCGCGCGAGCGCCCGCCCTCGCAGCGCGTCTCGCGCCTGACCGCGCAGCGCGGCGACGCCGTGCGCTGGCTCGACGAGCCTTTCCTCGCCCGCTACACGCTCGCCGACTTCCCGCGGTTGAAGGGCTTTCTCGACGCGCACTTCGAGACGACTCCGCAGCTTTGCGCGGAGCGCCCGCTGCTCCTGACGCGCTTTCATCGCCTCCACGGCTTCGAGCGCGACCAAGCAGATCAGCCCCAACACCCGGTGCTTCGGCAGGCGCGCGCCCTCGCGCACGTGCTCGCGCACAAGCGCCCGCTGATCCGCGAGGACGACCTACTCGCGGGCACGACGACCTCGCACCCGGTCGGCGTGGTGCTCTATCCCGACGCGCACGGACTGACCATCTGGGGTGAGCTCGACTCCGTCCGCACTCGGACTCTGAATCCCTATCTCGTGTCGCCGGAGACCGCGGACGCCCTGCATCGTGAGGTGTTTCCGTACTGGCTCCATCGCTCCTTCCGCGAGTGGGTGCGCGAGGAGCACGACGGCCCCCTCTGCCAGCGCCTCGACGAGCGCTTCGCCGTGTATTTCTCGTGGAAGACCGTGGCGCTCTCGCACACCGTGCCCGACTTCCCGCGCCTTCTTCAGCTCGGCACGACGGGGCTCCGCGCCGCGCTCGACGAGGCGAAGCCGCGTGACGACGAGCACCAGAACACGCTGACCGCGATGCGCCTCTGCCTCGACGGGCTCGACGCCTACGCGCAGAACCTCGCGGCGCAGGCCCGCCTCGAGGCCGCGCGCGCGCCCAGCCCGACGCGGCGCGCTGAGCTCGAGGAGCTGGCTGCGCTCTGTGCGCGGGTCCCGTCCCAGCCGGCGCGCACGCTGCACGAAGCGCTGCAGTCGCTCTGGCTCGCGTGGATCGCGCTCCACATGGAGAACACGAACGCGGGGCTCTCCCTCGGGCGGCTCGATCAGTGGCTGCAGCCCTACTTCGACGCGGACCTCGCGCTCCTCGACGACGCGGTCGCGCGCGAGGCGTACGTGAAGCGCGCGATCGAGCTCGTCGGCTGCTTCTACCTGCGCTGCGCCGATCACCTGCCCCTCGTGCCGGACATCGGCAACTATCTCTTTGGCGGGAGCTCCTCGGATCAGGCGATCACGCTCGGCGGCGTCACGCCCGAGGGGGAGAACGGGGTCAACGACATGACCTATGTGCTCCTCAAGGTGACGGAGTTGCTGCGTCTCCGGGACCCCAACGTCAACGCGCGGCACAGCCTCGCGCAGAACAGCGACGACTACCTGCGCCGCCTCTGCGAGGTCAACCTCGTGACGGCGGCGACGCCCTCGATGCACGGCGACGAGAGCGTGCTGCGCTCGCTCGAGCAGCACGGCTATCCGCTCGAGCACGCGCGGGATTGGGCGGCGACGGGCTGCGTCGAGCCGACGCTCTCGGGCAGGCATATGGGGCACACGGGGTCGACGATGTTCAACCTCGTCGCGGCGCTCGAGATGGCGCTCCACGATGGGCGACACCCGCTGATGCGCTGGACCGTCGGCCCACGGACGGGCGCGCCCGAGCGGGGCGCGTTCCCCACGTTCGAGGCTTTCTATGCTGCCTACGAGGCCCAACTCGCGTTTCTCACAGCGCAGGCGGTGGAGTACAACAACCTCCTCGGCGCGGCGCACGCGGCGCTGCGCCCTACACCGCTGCTCTCGGCGCTCGTGCGCGGCAGCGCGGAGGCGGGGCGCGACGTCACGCAGGGAGGCGCGGAGTACAACACCTCCGGAGTCGCGTGCATCGGACTCACCGACGTCGTCGACTCGCTGCTCGTGATTCGCGCGCTCGTCTACGAGCAGCGCGTGTGCGACTTTGCGGCGCTGAAGGCGGCGCTCGCGGCGGACTTCGTGGGGCACGAGGCCCTGCTCGCGCGCGCCGAGCGGCGGGTGCCGAAATTCGGCTCGGGCGACGAGGCCGCGCTCGCGCTCGCCAACCGCCTGACTCGCGCGATCCACGACGGTTTCGCGGCGCACACCAATTTCCGCGGGGGGCGCTACACGAGCGGCTTCTGGTCGATGTCGAACCACGTCGCCTTTGGCGGGCTGACCGGCGCGCTCCCCTCGGGGCGCCGCGCCGGCAAGGCGTTCACGCCCGGGCTCACGCCGTCCCCGAGCGCGACTCCGAACCTGCTCGACAACCTGCGCGACGTCGCCTCGCTCGACCCGTCTACGATGGACAACAACATCGCGTTCAACATCAAGTTCGTCCCGACGCCGAGCACTCCCGAGGACGACGGACACGCGCGCTCCGTCGACGCGATGTTTGGCTATGTGAAGACGTACTTCGAGCTCGGCGGGATGCAGATGCAGCTCAACGTCGTCAGCTCCGCGATGCTGCGCGACGCGATGGCGCACCCGGAGCGCTATCGAGACCTGCTCGTGCGAATCTCTGGCTACAACGCCTACTTCGTCACCCTGAATCCCGACATGCAGCGCGAGCTGATCGAGCGCGCCGAGTACGGCTGAGACGTGCCGACTCCACCGCTGATCGTCGAGCTCAAGCCGAACTCCCTCGATGACGGGCCGGGCATTCGCTCGGTCGTGTTCTTCAAGGGCTGCGCGCTCTCCTGCGAGTGGTGCCATAACCCCGAGTCCGGCGACGCGCGCGCGGAGCTCGCCTTCGACGCGAGCGCGTGCGTCGGCGCAGGGCCGTGCTTCGCCGCGTGCGAGGAGCGAGCGCTCGACCCGGCGCGCCCCGAGCGCGTCGATCGCGCGCGCTGCACGCGCTGCTTTCGCTGCGTCGAGGCGTGCCCGTCGGGCGCGCTGCGCGTCATCGGACGCGCGCTGACGCAGGTCGATATCCTGCGCATGGTCGACCGCTATCTGCCGTTCTATCGGACGTCGGGCGGCGGGCTGACCGTCTCCGGCGGCGAGCCGACTCTGCACCTCGACTATCTCGGGGACCTGCTCGCGGCGGTGAAGGCGCGCGGCGTGCACACGCTGCTCGAGACCTGCGGCACCTTCGACCTCGACCGCTACTCCGCCGTCGTCGCGCCCTACGTCGATCAGGTGTACTTCGATCTCAAGCTGCTCGATGACGAGGCGCACCGCCGACACTGCGGCGCGTCCAACGCTCGCATCTTGGCCAATTTTCGGGCGCTCCAGGCCCGCGCGCTCGCTGGCGGGACTCCCGTATTGCCCCGCATCGCGCTGATCCCCGGCCGCACCGCGACCACAGAGAACCTGACGGCGGCCGCGCGCTTTCTGCGCGAGTGCGGCGCGACGCGCGTGGCGCTCCTCGACTACAACCCCCTCTGGCACGCCAAGGCGGCGCAGCTTGGCCTCGCGGCGCGCTTCGAGCGGAGGACCTGGCTCAGCGCCGAGGAGCGCGCGGCGGCGCGGGCCTGCTTCGACGGTCTCGAGGTCGTGAGCTGAGCGTCGTCACCGTCTCGGCGGCAGCGCTACTCTGCCTCACTCCTCGTCGAACAAGTGCGAGTGATCGACGGGCGTCGTGGGGCGAGTCGGCGGGTCGCCCTCGACGCTCGTGAACGCCGCGACGAGGACCTGTTGGCACCGCTCTGCGCCATGGACTGGCCAGGTGTCGCCCGACGTCGTGCCGAAGAGGCGCCCGACCTGCTCGAACTCCGCGAGCGAGGGGAACCGACCGCGCCACACCTGTGTCGTCTCCTCATACCCGCTCAGCGGAGAGGCGAGCGCAGCGTCCTTCACGGGCAGGTCGACGACCCACGCCTCTGCGAGGGCGCGCGCCCCGCGAAAGATCGTCTCGATCGGGTCGTGACAGCCGGAGCGATCGACCGCGAAGCACCAGTGAAGCGCGAGCGTGACGCACTCGCGCGCGCTCGCCGGGCGCATCGACGCGTGAGTCGCGCGGCCCGCGGGCGCCTCCGTCAGTCGCGTGACGCAGCCTCCGTAGCGCGCCTCGACGACCGCGCAGGCCTCGTCGTAAATCGTCACGTCGACGACGATCACCGGCACCCCCGCGAGGTCCCGCCCGGCAGGCTCCTCGTAGCGGCGCGCGCCATCTACTTCCTCGATCGGCGCCGGCAGCGCGGACTCCCCGCCAAACAGCTCCACCACGAGCGCCTGCGCCAACACACCGTGCGCGCGCAAGACGAGTTCCGTCGCCTGACCGCCGCCGCAGAGATCCAGATAGAGCATCGGTCAACAGCGTGACACGCAGGGACGAGCCGCGGCCTGCGCCATCGCTCACCCCACCGCGCGGGCCAGGTAGCGATACCCGACTTCCTCGAGGGCCAAGCGCTTGGCGACGTCTCCGCGCTCGCGGGCCGTCGCGGTGATCGCGTTCGCGACGTCATAGAGAGTCGTCGGCACTCGAAGCGCCTCCTCGAGGTCGTCGCCCGCGACGTTCGCCCCGCCAGCCTCCGCCGCCGCGAGGAGCTGCCGACCGACCGCGTCCTGCTCTCCGCGCCTCAGGCCGAGCGTGCGGAGTCCTTGGAGCTCGGCGAGGGCCGAGGTGACGAGCGCGCTCGCCGCGCGGGTCCATAGGGCGATATCGGCGCGGGCGGCCTCGAGGGCCCGGGGGATGGCGTCGAGGAGCCTCTCGTGGAGGCGCTCGGACTCGCCGACGTGCCGCAGGCGCATCGCGGCCTGCGCGTACCGGCCGCGCATCCCGTTCTTGCAGAGCAGGCGATACGTCACTGGAATCAGCTGAACGGAGCGCACGCCGAGCTCGCTGTTGCCGACGTCGAGCCCGTACTCGATCACGTCGCGCACCTTGATCGCGACTGACTCCGTCGGGAGCGTCAAACGCAGGATGGTGTGCGTCCCGACCGCCGTCGCGCGGGCGCGCACCTCGCGCAGCAGTCCCGCGCGGTCGAGCGCCTCGCCGACCGCCTCGAGCACGGAGTCATCATCGAACGCCGAATAGCTCTCGCCGAGGACGCCACGCACCTCACCGTTGGAGAGGCGGAGTCGCGCGGACCGCTCCTCTACCTGCAGGCGCCAGTTCATGTTCGTGAGTTGCAGCGCCTCGGGGAGCTCGCGAATGAACCCCGCCGGGGCACCGATGCGCTGACAGAGCTGCGTGAACGCCAGGTCTCGGAGGGGCAGCGGGCCGCGCATCGACCCCTCGCCGCCACGGCGCGCCTCGAGCGTCATCTCCCCGCCGCGCGCGCCAAACACCCAGTCGCGCAGATCCGGCACCTCGACCTCCTCGCGCACTCCGTCCGCTGCGTGCGCGCCGCGGACGAGCGCCGCGGCCTCCTCGAACGACAGCGACTGGCTGTGCTCGTGCCACTGCTCCGCCTGATTCGGGCGCGTCTGGGGCGGGCCCGGGGCCTGCGCTGCGGCTTGCAGCCGAGGCTGCGAGAGGGAGTGCACGGTGGACTGCGGAGCGAGCGCGAGTGCCTTCATGGGGAGGGGGACGCTGCGCGCGCCGCAGTCCTGACAAGACCTGGCCGGAATGTGCGAGCCGCGCGCTGCGGGAGGTCATTTCAATCCGAGGCCGATGAATCGACGGCCCACTGTCAGTCCGGCGCCGTTGTGTGCGTCCTACTGACATGGCCCTCCTCGATGCCGCGGTCCTCCCCGAGTTCAGTGCCATCTCCGTCGCCGACCGGCGGGCCTGGTTCGCGCTGCGCCTCCGACCGCGCCTCGCGCTCGCGCAGCGTGGGGTGCGCATCGTGCTCGCCCTCGACCGCTCGTCCTCGATGACGGGGCAGAAGTTCGAGCACGCGCGCATCGCCGCGATGGTCGTGATTCAGATGATGAGCGACGAGGACGAGCTCGCGATCCTCACGTTCGACGCGACGGTCGAGGTGTTGCTGCCGCCGATGCGCGCGGACGCCGCGGGCAAGCGCGCCGCGCATGGGGCGATCCTCGGGCTCGCCGTCGGGGAGGGGACGGCCCTCTACCGCGCGACGCAGCAGAGCCTCGCCCTCGCTGAGCAGATGGGCGGCGGACACGCGATCCTGCTGACGGACGGCTTCCCGTTCACTGGGATCACCGACGGCGAGCAGATTTTGGCGATGACGGCCAAGGGCTCGACCTCGGCGACGCTGACGACGATCGGGGTCGGCAGCGGGCTCGACGCGGCGCTCCTCGCGGCGATGGCGGGCATGGGCGGCGGGCGGTTTCTGCACGTCGACGAGGGCGGCTATCTCCCTGCGACGCTCGGCGCGGAGCTGACGACGGTGCGCGGCGCGGTCACCGGCAAGATCGACTTCGCGCTCCGGGCGGCGCCTGGCTATTCGATCTCCGCGATGCCTCACTACGCCTCGACGAGGCGCGCGAGTGAGACTCCGCCGCTCGCGACCGCGACGCTGGCGCCCGCCGTCACGAACGAGGAGCATCTCGTGCCGTTCGAGCTCGCGTGGACGTCCGACCTCGCGCTCGGCGAGCAGCAGATCGGCCTGATCACGCTCGCGATCGGCGTCCGCGGCTCGACGGAGCACGAGGTGCTCGAGGTGCCCGTGATGCTGCGCGTCGACGCTGCGCGCGGCGCGATGAGCGCGGTCGTCACCTGCGGTGTCTGCGAGGTCGTGGCCGGCAAGGTGCTGCACGACGCGGGCGTCGGCGAGGAGTCCGCGAGGCGGAGCGTGCGGCGACTCGGGGACGCGGCCGCCTGGATTCGCGGCCGAGCGAGCGCGGCTGGGCTCGACCCGGAGCGCGACCTCGGGCCGATGCTGCGCGTGCGCGGGAG
>CAIUAC010000493.1 GCA_903896985.1 uncultured Sandaracinus sp. | reverse complement strand
CCCTCGCCCTCGCCCTCGCCGCGCACCAAGCCGGCGACGACGCCCTCTCGCAGCGCCTCCTCGGCGCCGCGACCCGCTCCGCCGCCGTCGCCACCCGCCTCCGCGGCGAGCCGCTCTTCTGGCTCCTCGCGTGCGGCGCGTACGGCGCGCTCGGCACCGGCGACGCGCCCGCCGCGACCGTCCTCGTCGATGGCCGCCGCGTGCCCATCGTCTTCGACAAGGGCCGCGCCGTCGTCGCCCTCCCGCAGCTGACCACCGGCGCCCACGACCTCCGCGTCGAGGTCACCGGCGGGGCCGCCGTCCTCGCCCGCGTCGAGGCCGTCTTCGGCGCGCCGTTCATCGCCCGCGCCGGCACCGCCTTCGCGCTCTCCATCGCCGGCGACGTCGGCGACGCGGGCGGCGTCGCCGCGCTCGAGCTGACCATCGAGGCCAAGCGCGCCCTCCGCGCGTCGGTCCTCGACCTGCAGCTCCCCGCCGGCGTCCGCGCCGACGACGCGCTGCTCTCCGCGCTCCGCGGCGCGCCCTACGTCACGCACGTCGAGGCGCGCGAGCCCGGCTTCGTGCGCGTCACCCTCGGCAGCCTCGACAGCGGCGTCAGCGCGCTCCTGCCCCTCCCGCTCCGCTTCAGCGGCTCAGGCAGCCTGCGCGGCCTCGGCGTCGTCGCCTACCCCGCCGCCGCCCCCGACGACATGACCATCCTCGCCCCGCGCGTGCTGTCGCTCTCCGCTCCGGCGGAGTGAGCGGCGGCCGAGCGCGACAAGCCTGTGCGCTTCACTCAGCTCGGCGGGCGCATGATGACGTCGAAGATCACGACGATATCGCGCCCGCTCGGCCTCTGCGGAAACGCCCAGCCCGCGATCGCGCCGCCGAAGCACGCCTCCACCGGCGGGAATCCCTCGTTCGCGAAGGGGAACGACGCCGGCTGCGTCACGCGCCCGTCCGGCGGAACGAGCACCTGCACGCCTACGCGGCCAGTCAACGTCGGGCGCTCGGTCAGCGCACGCTCGTAGCAGACGCTGAGCTCCTCGAGGTGAGCCCGCGCGAGGCTGCGCAGCGCGGCGGGCGCGAGGTCACCGCGCGCCTCGATCTCGCCAACCTGCAAGCGCGCACCGGCGCGGAGGGTCGGCGTCGGCTCGACCGGCCGCTCGACGGCCGCGGGCGCGGCGCGCGGGTCGACCATCGGGGGCGTCGGCGCGAGTCGCTCGACGTTGCGCGGCGCGCTGACGGGCGCCTCGACGCTCGGAGGTTGGGGTGCCGCAGGCGCCGCGCGGTCCGCGCAGCCGACGAGCGCGAGCGCGCCGAGGCCCGCGAGCCCCGACCCACCGACGACCGAGCGCCACGCCCTCACCGACACCGCGACGCCGTCCCTAGAGCGCGACGGCGAAGCGGAGCACGTGCACGCACATCCCGAGCAGCGCGAGCACGCCGACGACGAACGCCAGCGTCCGAAACGGCTGGCGGCCCCAGAGATAGAAGACGCTGTGCAGCAGGCGCGTCCCGAGGAACGTGTAGAAGTACGCCTGCGCGCCGAGCGCGCTCGGGTTCGTCAGCGCGTAGAGCAAGCCCACCGCGTAGAACGGCACGACGTTCTCGAGCAGGTTCTGGTGTGCGCGCTTCACGCGCAGCACGTCTGCGTGATCGAGCGCGTCGACCTTGCCGCCTTTGACGACCGCGGCGTCCTCGGGGTTGACGATCTGCTTGCGCTTCGTCCGCACGGCGGCGGTGCCGAACGCGAGCGCGATGGACTGCAGCGCCAGCGCCACCGCGACGATGGCGTAGACCTTGATTGCGGCGAACTGCCAGAGCGCTTCCATGCTCGTCTCCTCAGAGCCCGAGGCAGCCCCCGGGCGCGCCACTCTACGTCGAACGCGGCTGGCCCCGCGAGAGTCCTCCGCGGCGCACCGTCAAAACGGGATACTCGACCCATCGATGGAAGGAACGAGAAAGTAGACATCGCGGGTGTCGAGCACCGTGATGCCGTCGCCGACGACGTCGATCTGCGCGCGGAAGACCTGCGGCTCGCTCGTCGGCATCACGGTGTCGTTGCGGCGCGCGAGGATGTCGAAGCACACAGGCACGCCCGGCGTCACGCCCGGGAACGTGTCCGCGAAGCCGTCGCCGTCGGTGTCCGTCGTCGGCAAGCCGCCCACGCAGATCACCGACGGATCGAGCGGATCAGCGACGCCGCCCGCCGTGTTCGGCTCGATGCGCTCGATGAACACCGTCGCGTCGACGCCGTCGCCTGCGCCGTCGTCCACGTCCCGCGCCCGCGCGGTGATGTCGAGCGGCGTGCTCGCCGCAAGCTCCGTGATCGCGCTGACGATCTGCGCGTCCACCGTCGCCGAGCCAGCCGCGGGGAAGATCAGCGGCGCGCCCGTCGCGCCGACGGCGCCCGTGCCGGTGACGATCGGCGCCCACTCGCGCGAGGTGCCCGTCGCGCCGAGCACGATCACGCGCCCGCGGATCGCCGCGAACGCCGAGAGGATCTCCGCCTCGCTCGGGAAGGTCTGGCACGTCGTGCACATCCCGCCCGAGCAGGAGCCGCCCGCGACGTTGTGGCTCTCGCTGTACGGCTCGTCGCCGATCATCACGAGGATCGGCAGCGCCCCGGCGCGCACACAGCCGAGGCCGACCTCCCCCGCCGCGCACGCGGGCGGCGTCATGCTCGGCCAGCGCGAGGTGTCACCCGTCGCCCAGACCCACATCGACTGCGCGTACGGCTCGTGCACGCCCGAGCAATCCGCCGTCAGCCCGGCGAGCGCCGCCGTCACCGCCGCCGCGTCCGCCGTGCTCGTCAGGTCCTGCTCGATGCCGCGGCAGACGCCGAGCGTGTGCGTCGACTGCGGGCACTGATCGAACTGCCCGACGCCGAACGCGACGTCGGGGATCGCCGCCGTCACGCCCGGCACGACGACGCTCGTCAGCGAGGTGCGCACCGTGTCGATGTACGCCTGCATCGAGATGCTCGTGTCGATCATGAAGTGCACGTCGGCGCGCTGAATCCGCGTGCCGAACACCAGCGTGTCGCGCAGCGGCTCCGGCGGCGCGCCGTACGGCACGAGGAAGAAGAAGTCGCCGCGCGTCCGCGGGCTATCCGTCGCGTCGTTCGGGTTGGAACCCGCCGCGACCTCGACCAGATCGCCGACGCCGTCGCCGTCCGAGTCGGGGTTGAGCGGGTCCGTGCCCGCCGTCACCTCGTCGGCGTCGGGGAGCCCATCGCCGTCGCTGTCGAGGTCCTGAAAATTCGGGCGCCCGTCGAGGTCCGTGTCGACGGGAGGCGTGCTCGGGTCGGCGTCGCCCGCCTCGTCGGCGTCGAGGAGTCCGTCCCCGTCGCTGTCGAGATCCGCGACGTCGGCGGTGCCATCGCCGTCGGTGTCCACCGCGCCGCCGCCCTCCTGCGCGTCGCTGATCGTGTCGCCGTCCGCGTCCGTGCCCGGGTCGACGAACGCGTCCACCGCGGTCGCGCCATCACGCGCGCCGGCGTCGCGGCTGTGCACCGGCAGCACGTTGGAGCCGCAGCCGAACGAGCCGATTGCGAGGAGCGCCGCGCCGACGAGGCACGGCACACGGAGACGAGGAAGACGAAGCCGGTTCGCCGCTGCTGACATCGAGTGCCTCCGAGGAAGGAGCCTCAGAGGCTACACGAGTCGCCGCAAACCCTCGCGCTCAGAGAAAGAGCGTCTGGCAGCCGAACTGGATCTGCACGCTCGTGTCGGTCACGCCGGGCGTGCCCTGCGCGAGGTCGCACGCGCCCGGGCAGAGGATCACCTTCGTCGGCATGACGTCGTCGTCGTAGTACCAGCCGTTCGGCGTGCTCGCGCAGCCCGCGGCGCCGCCGACGGTCTTGTAGAGGAGCGTCGGAGTCCCGCCGCTGACGAGCTCCACGTTGATCTGGCTCGGCGAGAACGTGAGCCCCTCGGGCGCCGGCGGCACATCGAGCTCGCACGACACGCGCGTCGCGCGCACGACCTCTGCGGCGATCGACTCGAAGAACGTGCCCCAGGTGCTCGGGGGCGCGCAGATGTCGGCGCGCACGCCGCCCGTCGAGGTGACGAGCTCGGTGTACGTCGCGCCGGGGTCCGCCGCGGTCGCGCACTCGTAGCCGTAGATCGCGCTCATCTTGTAGCCCGTGAAGAGGCCGCCCCACTCGGGCTCGAGGATGCCCGCGGGCAGGTAGAGCGAGGTCGCCGACGTCGCGGGGTTGTGCCACTCGGTCGCCGGACCAGCCCCGCGGAAGTGCTCGAAGTTGTTCGCGGTCAGGCGCGCGTTGTCGTCCGTGACGACGACGAACATCTTGCTCGCCGTCGGGCGCAGCCAGTCGCGCCAGGGCTCACCGCCGCGCGCGTCCATCGCGGTGTAGCCCGTGGTCTGACCGAGCGTGCCGAGGACCTGCTCGAGCGGCTGCGTGCTGAGGATCTGAATATCGGAGTGAAAGAAGCGCGTGCCGTTGCCGCACGCGTCGTCCCCCGCGAGCGGAGGCGGCACGCAGACCGGATAGATGCTGCCTGCGACGGTGGTGCCGCGCTTCGAGAGCATGAGCACGCGGTAGTCGACGCCCGACGAGCCGATGTACGCGGCGAACGCGTTGATGCCCGCCTTCACGTTCTCGATCTCCCCCGAAAGACTCGCGGAGTTGTCGACGACCCAGATGATGTCTGCCGGACGGCGAGTGAGCACAGCGTCTACGCGAGCGGGCGTGCAGACGGCTCCGCAGCCCCCGGCACCAACCCCGAGTCCGGCGTAGGTTGCTGGGCAGGTACACGTGTAGCTTCCGGCCGTGTTCGCGCACGCAGCAGCGGGGATGTCCGTACATAGATCAGATCCCTCTGCACACTCGTCGATGTCGACGCAGGATACTGCTGG
>CAIUAC010000492.1 GCA_903896985.1 uncultured Sandaracinus sp. | reverse complement strand
GATGGTCTGATGGTGCGTGACGAGGGGATTCTTGTTTTCGATGTGCATGGCGGGTGTGTAGGGGCAGCGTGACGGGGGCAGGTCCTCCTTAGACGCGCGCACGGCGTCGGTCTGACAGCGACTTTCGACTTTGTGTGATTTCGATGGAGCGCGGCCGCGCAACACGGGCGTGCTGAAGGTCGGACCGACGGGCGGACTGATCAGCAGACGCGCCGCGCGCCGGGTCGGGCGCCCCGCCTGCCGTGGCTCCTACAGGTTCGCGGGGTCAACCCACGCGGGCTGCGCATCGGGGACCGCGGGGTGATAGACGGCTGGCGCGAGCGAGATGGTCGGCGTGGTCGCAGCGCGCGAAGCGCGAAGCCCGTCAGTCGGCGAACAACTGCTCGATCGTCGTCGCGACGAGGACGCGCTCCGTCCAAAGGTCGAGGGCAGCGTCGTCGGCGGCGTCGAGGCGCGCGCGGACTTCGTCGCTGAGCGCGCCGACGTGGTCCGGGCATCGCGCAGCAGTCTCAGCATCAGCTGAAGCACGCCGGTCGACACATAGTCCTCGAGGTCAGCGTCGGACATCGGGGTGACGTCCGCGCTCCGGTAGGTGAGGCGCGGCACGAGCGGGCCGAGCTCGGCGAGCAACGCCTCGGGCGCGTCGTAGACGTCGTCGAGCGCGAGCGCGCTGACCCACGGGCGCTCGGTGTGCGAGAGCACGATGGAGACGATGAGCGCCCCCGCGACGCTAGCGGCGACAGGGCGCCTACGACGCCCCAAACCCGACGCTGCGCTTGCCCGCTGGCGCCTCTGCCTCGCACTCCTCGCGCGCTGCGCGCTCGAGGTCGCTGTGCGCGAGGGACCGGCCTGCGCTCGCCGCGCGGAAGGCCGCCTTGAACACGGCGTTCTTGATGCGCGCGCCGGAGAGCGGGTGTCGCTCGGCGAGCAGAGGGAAGTCGAGCGCTCCCTCGACTGGCACGCTCGAGGTGACGAGCCTCGACCAGATGGCCACTCGCTGTGCGACGTCGGGGCGGCGCAGCTCGAGGCGATAGGTCAGTCGACGCGCGAGCGCGCTGTCGAGCCGGCCGGGCAAGTTGGTGGCGAGGAGCACGACTCCGTCGAAGCGCTCCAGCTCGGAGAGGAGCACGTTGACGGAGCTGACGTCGTGGCGCGAGGGGCCAGCGTCTTCGCGTGAGCCGAGGAGCGCGTCGGCCTCGTCGAGGAAGAGCACGGCGCCGAGCTTGCGCGCGCGCTCGAAGAGATGGGCGAGGTTGCGCTCGGTCTCGCCGACCCACTTCGACACGATGGTCGCGATCGAGCCGAGCAAGAGCGGGCGATAGAGCTCGCCGGCGATGGCCTGCGCGCAGAGCGTCTTGCCGGTGCCGGGCGCCCCATAAAACAAGGCCGCGAGGCCCTTGCCGTACGACAGATGCTCGCCGAGCTTCCAGCGCTCGAGCACCATGCGGCGGCTGCGCGCGGCGGACACCAGCTCATCGAGCGTCGCGCGGGCGTCGTCGGGGAGCACGACGTCGGAGAGGCGCACTCGCGGCACCTCGGGGACCGCCTCGTCGTCGTCGGTGCCGCGCTGCGACTGCTCGCGCGCCGCGGCGTCGAGCATCTCGTGCGTGATATGCGGAGCCTCGGTGCTCGACTCGTGCACTGCGCGCGCGACGGCGATGAGCACGCAGTTCTTGATGTAGCCGCCCGCAAGCTCGTAGCGCTCGGCGAGGGCAGACAAATCCACGTCCGGCGCGAGCGGGACCGTCGGCGGCAGGAGCCCGCGCCAGATGGCCTCGCGCGCGTCGCGGTCCGGCTCGGGGAAGCGCACGCGCACGAGGATCCGTCGGTCGAGCGCCTCATCGAGCCGCTCGGGGAGGTTCGTCGCGAGCACCGCGACTCCCTCGAAGCGCTCGACCTCGGTGAGCAAGACCGTCATCAGCGCGTTGCCGCGACTGCGGGACTCGAACAGCGTCTCGCACTCGTCGAAGAACAGAATGGCATCTTGGAGGCGCGCCTCGCGGAACAGCCCGGGGATGAACCGCCCAGCGTCCTGGTGCGCGATGAAGGTAGGGATATCGACGTGCAATACCCGCTTGCCGAGGCGCTGCGCGACGGCGTGCGCGGCCATCGTCTTGCCCGTGCCGGGCGCGCCGTGAAACAGCAAGAGCGTGCCGCGCCCATAGCCGATCACCTCGTCGAGGCCCCACGCGGTGCGCGTCGTCAGATAGCGCTCGTGGTCCTCGACGACGCGCAAGATGCGCGTCTTGTCAGCGGCGGGCAGCACGAGCCGGTCGAACGACGCGAGCGGCGACTCGACGCTGGCGACCTCCGCGAGCTCATCGCCGAGCCCGCTGTCGCCGAGGATGTACGAGAGCGTGCGGCCGCGCATCGTGAGCTCAGTCGAGAGGAGGTCTTTCGGCGAGGCGCAGCGCCCTCCCCGCGACACATCCACGAGGTCTTTGCTCGCCAGCGTCCCGCGCGGCGCGAAGGTGCGGCGACGCTGCACTCGCTCCGTGTAAGAGAGCGCGTTGAAGGCGAACACGACGTCCACCGTGAGGCTGTCCGACTGGTCGCTCTCGAGCGCGCCATACAGCTTCTCGAAGCGCCCCGACACGCACGGTCCCGCCGCGAGCAGCAGCACTGAGCGCTCGACCTCGTCGAGCCCGTGCAGCCGCACGAGCCTATCGAGCGCGAGCTCCGGCCCCTGCGCGCGGTGCACGAGCAGGCGGGCGTCGAGCGCGCTGCGAAGGGCCTCCTCGCGCGTGTTCGCGGTGGCCAGGCGGCGCTGCAAGACGCGTGGATCGGCGCCCTCCTCCTCCTCGAGCATGTGTCGCACGCTCCGATAGCGGGACTTGGAGGGCAGGAGCTCCTCGGACGCCTGCAGCTCGTTGACCCGGCGCTGCAGGGCGAGGCGCGTGGCGCGCGCGGCGACCCAGTCGAGCTCGTCGTTGAGGTACTCGAGGTCGGTGGGCCACGGGGTGAGGCTGGGCGAGACGAGGGGCTTGGCAGCGCGGGCGCGCACGCGGAGGGTGAGCGGGCGGGGGATGGTCGGTGACATGGCAGGTGCTCGTAGGTGGGAGTGTGAAGAAGGTCAGTCGCCGGTGTAGGAGAGCGCCACGCGCGCGGTGCTCGCGAGGATGTCGTAGGTCGCGTTGTCGATCAGGTCCTCACGGCGGGCCCAGTCGAGCTGGCGGGCGAGAGAGCCATTCGAGATGCCCCGATTGCCCTCGACGGCCGCGAGGAATTCGAGCTCCCCGCGGACGCCGCGGAGCTCCTCCTCGACCTGCCACCACGAGCATCGAAAGCGCTCGGCGCTGAGGCCGCCGAGCAGGTCCTCGCGCTCAGCCCAGTCGCTCAGCGCGATGAGCACTTGAGAGTTGGTCGCAGCGTGCCGAATCGACTTCTCAGCCGAGGTGATCCCTCCGCGACTCTCGAGGTCCTCGCGGCGCTCTTCGTACTCGTCGCGCGCCTCGTAGTCGGGATACGGGTGATCGTCCGAGTCGGGGTCGTCATGGAGCTCACCCAGGGTTGGGAGCGACGGGTGCGTCTCGTCCGCGCGGGCGAGCGCCTCGAGCGCTGCCTCGTAATCGTGCGCTTCGCCGGGTTCCTCCCACGCGTCCTCCGCCGCAGACACGAGCCACCGACGCGCGTCGCAGCGCGTGCGCACGGCCTCGCGCAGGCGGTCGAACACGGCATTGAGCCGACTCGCGACGATCAGCACGTGCCCGAAGCGCAGCGGCGCCACGTCGCCCGGCCGCCAAGCGTCGAACGCCGCGCGCTGCTGGAGCGGGAGCGCACCGCGGGGGTCCGCGACCGCTGCGCGCAGCGCCGCGAGCCGAAGCCGATAGCGCAGCCAGCGCCCGAGCTCGTCGCCGCCGCGCTCGATTCCGCCGAGCACCTCGAGCAGGCGCGTCGGCTCGCTCAGCGTGCGGTCGAAGCTGAGCAGCAACTCGAGCCCGTGCTCGCGGGACACCGTCAAAGCCTCCTCGACCTGAGCGCGCTCTGCCGACGGCGCGGCGCCGGTCGCGGCGACCACGGGCGCTGGCACATAGGCCTTGCCCTGCTGCTCCCGGACGCCCCACCACGCGAGCGGGTCGTCGGCAGGCTCACCGCGCCGCGCGAGGTCGGCGTCCCGCTCCGCGAGGAGGCGCGCCGCGACAGGGTCGTGCGCGCTGCGCTTTTCGAGCGCCTCGCGGACGAACGTGCGCATCCCGAGGTCGCCGACGGCGAAGGCCTCGGGGACGGCGAGCTCCTCGGTGAGCGTGACGGGGGCGGGCCGGGGCGGCGCGCTGCCGTCGTCGGACTCGGCGGGTTCAACGGACTCGGGCTCAGCAAAGGACAATGGACTCACGGACACCTCCACGGGATGGGCTCATGTGCGCACGACGCGGCACGCGGAGCGGGCGAGCTGTTCACTCGCCTTCTCAACTAGTAAACGATTGGGGAGCAACTCTTTACACGATCGGAGACGAGAATCGTCCAACGGGTGGTCGATTTGTCTCTCAGACGACCTCTGGGGCGGGCGCGTCGCGGATGAACGACGGCACCCACGGCAGCGCCAAGCCGCGCAGGTCGACGTCGAGGCGCGTCCAGATGCCCTGGTTGGGCTCGAGCGCCTTGGCGTGCCTGACGCCGAACGTCGCCACCGCGCGAGCGTCGAAGGCGTCAAAGGTGCGGAGCAAACGCGCCCCCGCGCCCGGCGTCGCAAGCTCGGCGCGCACGACGTCGAGCGGGTAACGACGGTAGAAGTGGCTCGTCTCGATGCGGTGGTCGTAGCGTCGGAGCCCCGTGATGGCGAGCTCGTCGAACTGCCGCTCGAAGTTGACCTCCATCGTCGTGCACACTCCGACGACGCGCAGCGCCTCCACCACCGGCCGAGACAGGGTGAAGGTCTCGGTCCCGTCGCGCCGCTGGATGGGGCGCCCGGCCGTCTCGGTCGACGCGCACACGACGTCGATCTTGCTGGCGAGTCGGCGGGCGGGCCCGAACTGGTCGGCGACCTTGCGCGCCCGCAGGAACTCGAGGCCCGGAGGCAGGGTGTCCGCCGTGAGGCGATATCCCGCATACGTGACGTAGCCGGCGTTCTCGCCGTGCAGCAGGACCTTCATCACGTATTGCCGGTTGTGGCGATACATATGCGTCATCGTGGCGGTGCGGAGAGTCTCCAAGGCGGGCTCCTCTGCGGGCGTGGGCTCGACCGAGGAGGCCGAGCGCGCGGCACCATGCCGTCACGGGCTCCTCTTCGTTGGAGTATCGGGCGAGCGGCGCTGGCTTAACCAACAAAGTGGAGTCGCCCGAACGATGCTCGTCGCGGCGCGCAGCGGCGTCGCGGCTCGCCTGAAGTCTGACGTGTGAGGACGATTACAAACGAAGCCTGAAAACAAACTTCGCTCGCGCGTTGTGATCAGGTCACCGCTCCGCTCGAACCTGTGCGACGCTCCGCGCAGTCTCGCTCGGCCACGCCCGCCCCTTTGGAGCCCCATGAACGCGCTCACCCTCGCCCAGCAGCTCGACGCCGACCTCCGCGCTTGTTGCGCGCGCTATGACCTCGACGAGCCCTTTGTCGCTTCCTTCACGCTGTCGACCGACGCGGCCGATATCGAGTATCGAGTCGGCGCGAAGAACCTGCCCGACGCGCGCGTGCTCGACTGGCGACATCCGCTGGCCGAGGCGTACTACGTCGATCCAGGCGACGACTTTGCGCTCGACGCGCCCGGCTATCGAGCGGTGACTGGCACTCTCGAGCGGCGCTCGGCGCTGACCGTGAGGCAGCGGGCGCTCCAGGCGATCGAGACCACGACCGCCTCGGGCATGGAGCGCCTCGTGGCGGGCGTGGACGGCTTTGCGGCACCGGCCGGCGCCGCCGGGCGCCTCGGCACGGGGCCGCTCGCGGATCTGCGCGCGTGGCTGACGCCTAAGCAATATCGCCTGATCGCGTCGAGTCGCGCTCGCCCGCTGATCATCCAGGGCCGCGCGGGCTCAGGCAAGACCTCGGTCGCGCTGCACCGCGTGGCGTGGCTGGCGTATCCGCCTGAAGACGGCGGGCACACTCCCATCGATCCGGCGCGCGTACTCATCGTCATGTACAACCGCGCACTCCGCACCTTCGTGGAGTCGATGCTCGAGCCGCTCGGGCTCGCGAAGGCGCGAATCGACACCTTTCACGGCTGGGCGCTGGCCGATGTTCGGAAGGCGTACAACGGAGTGATCGAGCTGGACACCACGCCTTCGCCTGAGGCCAACGCCGCGGACGCCCTCAAGAAGCACCTCGGGATGCTCCCGGCGATCGACGCCCTCATCGAGCGGCAGCGGGCTTTCGCCGACGTCTACCTCGCGGAAAAGCTCGCTCCCTATCAGGCCACCGGCGCCACTTGGCTCGCGCGCTGGCGCGCCTCGGGCGGCCCGCTCGTGCGGCGGCTGATAACCCTCCGTGACGAGGTGCACACCGCGAACAAGGCCGCGTCCGGCACGGAGGCCAAACGGCTGACGGAAGTACACAAGATCATGGTCGCTGCGCTGACTCGTGCGCGCCACTACAAAGAGGACGTCGTCCGCTTGCTCACCGACGCCGACCTCCTCGCGGAGCACCTCACGGGCGTCGAACGCGCTGAGATCGACACACTCGTAGCGTTTCAGCGGTCGCTCGCGCTGCGCAACGGCAGCGCGCGGCACCCTGGCCCGTTCGTCCGGTTCGGCGACCTCGCGCTCCTGCTGCGCCTGATTCAGCGCAAGACCGGCGGTATGCCCGACAAGGACAAGGACGACGAGGTCTTCCTCTATGACCACCTCGTCCTCGACGAAGCACAGGACTTCGGCGCCGTCGACCTCGCCGTGATCCTCGGCGCCGTCCGCGCGCGCACGGGCGTCACCATCGTGGGAGACCTCAACCAGAAGATCGTCCCGGGCGCGGATTTCGTTGGGTGGGATACGCTCGCTGCCGAGCTCGGCGTCGAGGGTTTGAGCGTCGCGCGCCTCGAGGTCGCGCACCGCGCGACGCGCCCGATCATGGCGCTCGCAGACTCCCTCGTCGGCGACGCGACGAGCGGCGGCCGCGAGGGCAAGCTGCCTGTGCTCGTCAGGGTCGAGAGCGACAGCCTCGTCGCGGACACCGTGGCAGACGCCGTCCTCGACGCGCTCGCCGACGACGCGAGAGCGCACGTCTGCGTGGTCGTGCCGCGCGCGGGCGCCGTGGACGCGCTCATCACCACGCTCGGCGAGCGCCTCGCTGGGCTCGCCCCGGTACGCAAGGGCCACAACAAGGACTTCACCTTCGCGCCCGGCGTCACGGTGACGAACCTCTTGCAGATCAAGGGCCTGGAGTTCGACGCGGTCATCGTCGTCGGCGCCGACGAGGTCGGCTACCCCGACACCGCGCAGGGACGCCGCAACCTCTACACCGTGATCACCCGCGCGCGCGACCGGCTCACCTTCGTGAACACGAACCCGCCCTGCGCGATGCTCGCAGGGGCGATTCAAGCGGGGTTGGTCGAGACCGCCGGCGAGGACGAAGTGCCGAGCGCGGATGTAGGGGATTTGGATGAGCCGTTTTGAGGCATACGCGCGTGGCGACGGTCGCCGCGCGCGGTAGTTCGTTGGTCTGCGGCGATCGTCCGCAAGACTCGTAGTTCCACGCATTGCTAGTCGACAAGGGGAGTTCCTGATGCGCACGCTCTTGATCCAACGCCACGGAGTCCTGTTTGACGAGGAGTGGGTCGGCCCGACGCTGGAGCTCCCAGCACAGCCGACGGCGACGTCGCTCGCGCTGACCGCGGATTCGGGCGCCGAGCTTCTGCGGCTCGCCTCCGATCCGGACGCGCTTCCCATCTTGCTCGGCCTCGATCGCGATTGCGCGCAGTACGGCGGCGTCACGGCGCTGAGGCTCTTCGGCCTCCACGAGCCGACTCTGTGGGAACAGTGCGTGGTGAAGTGGATCGCGGCGCGCCTGGAGGTGGTGAACCCGCTGCTCACGCAGGAGGCCGCCCAAGGGCCGCTCGCGCCGATGGGCGAGGTGCTCGCCGATCCGCTCGCGCGTTGGCCTGAGACGCCCCCGAAGGGCCTCACGCTGCTCCACGGAGAGGACCCCGACCTCGAGGCCCTCGGCGCGACGCGCTGGCTCCGCGAGCAACTTCTGAACGTCGACCGCGCGGAGTGGGAGCACTGGGTGGACGGTGTGCTCATCCTCGTGCCGAACGACGAGGAGCGCCTGTCCGTGTGGCGCGCGCGCCTCGAAGAGGCGGGACTTCCAGTCAAGAGTCGAGGGTGGGAGTCGTTGGCGGAGACGCCGGTGGGGAAGTGGGTGGTGGCGCTGGCTGGGCTTGTCGGGGGCAACAACAGGCCGATTTCATGCGCCAGCTTGCGGGCCGTCTTCGAGGCGCCGCTCTACTCGATGCCGGATGACGGACGCCGAAGCGACGTCCGCGCCATCATCCGCGAGCTTCGACGACCGTCGATCACGTTTCCGGCCCTCACGGCGCACGCCGCTGCTTGGTTCGACCGCAGGATCAAGGCCCTCGAGAAGCGAGACGACGTCGCCGACGACGAGCTCAAGCGAGACGTCGTTGAACTGACCAAGCGCGAGAGCGCAGTGGAGACGCTGATCTCTTGGCTCTCTGTGGCTGTCGGCGGCGCAGCGACGGCGGGCCTGTGGAGTCGGATGTTGACTCTGTTCGACAAAAGACATCTTGCCGTTCAGTCACGCCTGGGTGCGGCGACGCAGCGCGAACTCCTTGGGATTCTTGCGGGCGTCACTGCTGCGCTCAGCGACCTGACGCGCGCTGGCGAGTCGCTCGGCGCCTCGCCCGTCGACGTTCTGCGCGAAGAACTGCGCTCACGCGGGCGCGGCGTACGAAGCCGACCCCAGGCGGGAGTGCGCCTGCAGACGTGGGCGTCGTGGGACGGGCTTGGAGCACATCACGCTGTTCTCGCTGGCCTCGAGGAAGGTGGGTTTCCGCGGCCGCCTGCGGCTCTAGG
>CAIUAC010000491.1 GCA_903896985.1 uncultured Sandaracinus sp. | reverse complement strand
GGCGAGCGCGCTGCTGGCCGTCGCCGAGGCGCGCGCGGGGGACCGGGACCTCGCCTTCGCGCTCGTGCGCACGCTCCGCGCGGCTGCCCTCGAGGACGCCCGGAGCGCCCTCGCGGCGCGGCTCCTCGGCGCCGACGAGCGCGCGCTCGCGGGTCTCGCCGCCTCGCTCGTGGCGGCCGGCGGGCGTCCTGGGCGCGTGCGCGCGGCGCGCGAAGCGACGGTGCGCATCGACGGTCGGACGCTGCGCCTCACCCTGACGGCCGGCGTCGGCACGGTGGACGCGCCGGAGCTCTCGCTGCCGGGGCCGCATCGCGTCGAGGTGACGACGGCGCCCGACGTGATCGTGCTCGTCCGCGCCGAGACCGAGGTCGGCGTGCCTTGGGATGTGCCGCCGCGGGCGCGCGGCCCCGTGACGCTGACGCTCGACGGCGCGCTCGGCGTGCGAGACGGGCGCGCGGAGCTGGTGCTGGAGGTGCGCAGCCGCGTGCCGCGCCTCGTCGCGCAGCCGGTGCTCGAGGTCGATCTGCCGGCCGGCGCGGAGCTCGACGAGGCCGCGCGGAGCGAGCTCGCGCGCTACACGGTGCGCTCGCCGGTCGTCGCGGGTCGAACGCTCACGCTGAGGCTGAGACCGCTGCGCCCGGGCGGCGTCGTGAAGCTCCCCATCGCGCTCCGCTGGAGCGTCGCGGGCGCCCTCCGCGGGCTCGGCGTCTCGGCGTACGCGAGCGACTCTCCCCAGGCGGCGACGGTGCTCCCGTCGCGCGCGGTCACGATCAGCGAAGGAGGTGCGCAATGAATCGCTCCAGAATCGTCGAGCGGCTCGGCGCTCGGGCCCCGCGCTCCGTGAGGCTCGCCGCGCTCGCGCTCGGCGTCATGCTCGTCAGCGGCGGCGCAGCGAGCGCGCACGCGCAGCAGTCGACGCGGCGCAGCGTCCCGACGGGCGAGGTCACCGGGCTCGAGCTCGGGCTCGAGGGCTCGCTCGTGGCGGTGCCGGGCGGACACCTGCGCTTTCTCCTCGCGCTGCACGAGGTCGTGCGGCAGCGCGATCTGCGCCCGGCGCCTGGCGCGGCGGTGCGCGTCGTCACGTCGTTCCGGCGCGACCGTCCCGTGGCCGAGGTCGTGACCGACGCCGACGGGCGCGCGCAGGTGCTCTTCGACGTGCCCGCGGACCTCGACTCCAACGGCTTTCATGTGACGTTCGACGCGCGCTCACCGCGGCACATCCGGCGGCGCTTCGACATCGACATCAGCGTCGTCGGCGACTCGCGCCTCGAGCTGGTCGTCGACCGCGCGCGGGTCGCGCCGGGTTCGCCGGTGCGCGCGTTCGGGCGGGTGCTCTCGCGCGTGACGAACAAGCCGCTCGCCGACGCCGAGGTGTCCATCGTGCTGCACGGGCCGCAGGGGCCGCTCGGCGCGGCGCACGTCGTCCGCACGGGCGCGACGGGCGCGTTCGGCACGACGTTCACGGCGCCGCAGGAGCCGATGCAGCTCTCCGTGCGAGCCGAGCATTCGGGCGCGCTCGTCGTGACCGCGGAGCGCGCGGTGGAGGTCGCGCTCGACCCGGTGCCGACGCTCGTCGTGCGCGCGGCGCCTCAGCGGAGCGTGCTCGAAGGGCCCGGCGACGTGGGCGTCGATGTCGTCGTGCGGACCGCGAGCGGGCGGCCGGTCGGCGGCGCGCAGGTGGTCGTCGGCGAGATCCCGCGCGCGGAGCGTGGGGAGCCCGCGCCGGTGCTGCCGGTGACGGGCGCCGATGGTCACGCGCTCGTGCAGTGGCGAATCCTTCCGGCGCAGGTGCCGGCGGGGCCGTTCGCGGACGTCGAAGCGACGGTCAGCGTCGTGCGCACGGGCGTCGCCGCGGCGACGGGCACGGTGCGGCTGCGCGTCGCGCGCGTGCCGACGGTGGCGCGCGTCGCGGTGGAGGGAGGTGCGCTCGCCCCGGGGCTGCCCGGCAGGCTTTACGTTCGCGTGGTGCGCGCCGACGGCGCACCGGCGGTCGGCGTAGAGGTGCGCATCGACAGCGAGCGACTCGGCGCCGCGCTCACCGCGCGCACGGACGCCGCGGGCTTCGCCGTGGTGGAGACGACGCTCGCCGCAGAGGCTGCCGACGCGGTCCCCGATGCGTGTGGCGGCGCCACGGCGCTCGCCGCGACGGTGACCGTGCTCGGTCCGCACGAGACGTCCGATCAGCTCTGCTTGCCGGTGGACCCCGACGCGACGCTGCGCGTGCGCGCGCTGCGCAACCGAGTGAGCGCGGGCGGTGTGGTCGAGGCCGAGGTGCTGCGCGGCGCAGGGGTGTCGCGCGCGGCGGTCGTGGTCACGCTGCTCGGCTCGCGGCACGACGACGACTCCCAGAGCGAGATGCTCGAGCCGCTCGGCTTCGCCTTGTTGCCGGCGGGCGTGACGCGAGCGTCGCTGCCCATCCCGGCCGAGTCAGTCGGCGCGCTCATCGTCCGCGCGCGCGCGCTCGTCGCGCTGCCCGGCAGCGCCGCGCAGGGCGCTCGAGAGGAGGTGCGCGGCGGCAGCGCCGTCGTGCTCGCGACGCGCGGCGCGACCTTCGGCGCTCAGCTCACGCGCGACGCGACGGG
>CAIUAC010000490.1 GCA_903896985.1 uncultured Sandaracinus sp. | reverse complement strand
GTCGCCGAGACCTGCACGGGGAGCACGGCCGCTTGTCCCGCGACCGATGGCTTCGAGGCGAACGGCGTCGCCTGCCGATCGGCGGCTGGTGGCTGCGACCTCGCCGAGAGCTGCGGCGGCGCGAGCGCCCTCTGCCCGGCCGACGCGCTGATGCCGGCCGGGGCGACCTGCCGCCCGGCTGCGGGCCTCTGCGACCTGGCTGAGTGGTGCACGGGCGGCACGCAGTGCCCGGCCGACGCGCTCGCGAGCGGCACGACGGTCTGTCGCGCGTCGACGGGCGTCTGCGATCTCGCCGAGACCTGCGCCGGCACCGCAGCCGCGTGCCCGCCCGACGCCAAGCAGCCGAGCGGCTTCGCGTGCCGCACGGCCGCTGGCACCTGCGATGTGCCGGAGTACTGCGATGGCGCGGCCGACGCGTGCCCGGTCGACGCGTTCCAGGCGCCATCGCTCGTGTGTCGCGCGGCCATCGCGGGCGGCTGCGATGTCGCGGAGATGTGTGGGGGCAGCGCCGTCTGTCCGGCAGACGCGTTCATCGCGATGGGCACGGCGTGCAGCGGCGGCTCCTGCAGCAGCGCGGGGACGTGCGCGCCGACGATCCTCGAGGTCGCAGCGGGCTACTGGCACACCTGCGTGCGCCGCGGCTCGGGCGCGGTCGCCTGCTGGGGGAGAAACACCTCCGGTGGGCTCGGGGACGGAACGACGACGACCCGGCTCACGCCGGTCACCGTCTCCGGCCTCGCCGACGCCGTCGAGCTCACAGCGGGCAACGGGCACACCTGCGCGCGCCGCAGCTCCGGCGCCGTCGCCTGCTGGGGGAGCAACTCCGTCGGGCAGCTCGGGGACGGGACGACGACGACCCGGCTCACGCCGGTGACCGTCTCCGGCCTGACCAACGCCGTCGAGATCTCGGCGGGCGCCGGTCACACCTGCGCGCGCCGCAGCACCGGCACCGTCGCCTGCTGGGGCGACAATGAGAGCGGCCAGCTCGGCGACGGCACCACGACGAGGCGGTCGACGCCGACAACGGTCTCCGGCCTGAGCGACGCTGTCGAGATCTCCGCCGGCGACGCCCACACCTGCGCCCGTCGCGCGTCGGGCGCCGTCGTCTGCTGGGGCCTGAACGACTACGGCCAGGTCGGCGACGGCACCGTCACCGGCCGGCTCACGCCGACGGCCGTGTCTGGCCTGTCGGACGCGGTCGAGATCGCCGCGAGCACGAGCCGCCACACCTGCGCGCGCCGCGCCGCGGGCCCGCTCGTCTGCTGGGGACGCAACCCCGACGGCCGGCTCGGCGACGGCACGATCATCGAGCGGCACACGCCGACCGCGGTGTCTGCGCTGGCCGACTCCGTCGAGGTCACGGGGGCGCACCGGCACACCTGCGCACGCCGCGCCTCGGGCGCCGCGCTCTGTTGGGGCGACAATCCCACGGGCAGCGTCGGCGACGGCACGACGACAGGGCGCCTCGTGCCGACGGCGGTCTCCGGCCTGAGCGACGCCCTCGAGCTCTCGGCGGGTGACCTCCACACCTGCGCGCGACGCGCCTCGGGAGGCGTCGTTTGCTGGGGCGACAACACCAGCGGCCAGCTAGGCGACGGCACCATGACCGTGCGCCTGACGCCGACCGCGGTGGTCGGTCTATGACGAGCGCACGCAACACGGTGCTGCACGCGAGCCTCGCCGCCACGGAGCGCGGCAGCTCAATCCGCGCGGGTCGTCCCAGCACGGCGGAGCGTTCCATGATCGGCGCCCGGTCGAGGCTCGTGGCGCTCGTCCTCGGTGCGCTGATTTGCCTCGCGCCCGCGGCCGCGCTCGCCCATCCGCTGATCGACGAAGGGCTGCGTAGGTACGGCGAGGCGGACCTGCCGGG
>CAIUAC010000489.1 GCA_903896985.1 uncultured Sandaracinus sp. | reverse complement strand
GACCGCGGCGCTGCCATCACTATCGGCGTCGGTGAGCGCACCGCAGTCGGTCTCGCAGTCGCGCCGAGGCTCGTTGCAGAGGCGCCCGTCCATGCACGGAGGCAGCGCCGACGTGACACAGCCGCGCGCGTCCGCGCCGGTGCCGCCCGGCTGACATACCTCGAGGCCCGTACAGAACAGTCCGTCGTCGCACTCGGAGTCCGAGGCGCACCGCGACGCCGCGTCCGCGACGCCTGTGTCCGCGCCGCCGTCGGGAGCCGGTGAGGTGTCGTCACCGCCGCAGCCAGCAAGTGAGAGAACCCCGAAGACCACCGAGAGAAACTGCGCGCCAAGCGCCCGCCTGCTGCGTGAGAACATCTGCTCTCCCTCGCGCACATCGGCGCCATGAGGCGCGGGCTCCTCCCGCCTCCCGACTCGCACCCTATCCCAACCTGGTGCGCAATCCCACGCCATGCTGCGAAGCGCGAAGCCCAGCTGCGCTGCGGCTCACACGCGCCCGACGGTCCGCTCCTGGCGGATGACCTCGTCGCGCACGGCGTGCTCGTCGGCAGGGGCGCAGGGAAGAACTTCCACTGGGCGTCGTAGAGGAGGACACTCCCCTCGGTCGAACCCCAAGAAGCCCGGAGGCCAAGATGCGTACGTGGATGGTCAGGAGTGTGGGTCGTGTTCTCGCGGCGAGCTGCGTGGCGGGCGTGTTCCTGACCGCGCCCGTCTCGGCGCAGCCGATGCGGCCGACGCAGCCGCAGCGCAGTCCCTTCGCGCAGTTCGCGGTGTCGACAGCGCCGGTCGCGGTCCGCGTGGCCCTCGATCGGGCGAGCGCGGACCAGACCGTCCTCTGCAACGCGCGGGAGCCGAACCGCGCGCCGACCGCTGTGATCGACGTCAGCGCGCCGCTCACGAACTGGACCATCGAGGTCGTGCCGCACATCGGGATGCTCTACGTGACCTCTGCGGGTGGCCAGCCCCCGGCCGGCGCGCCCTCGCCGTGCGTGCGGACTGGCACCACCCTCACGATGGCGCCGGGGCGATATGCCGTCTGGGTGCTCGCGGACTACGACGAGATCTCGCAGTGGAGGCGCGACGGCGGTCGCGACGTGACGCTCGTCGTGCGTCCCGCCGGCACCCCGACCGAGCTGCTCACCGTCAGCACGGCGCCACCCGCCGATCTGCCCGTCGAGGCTCGAATCGCCGAGCAGTGGTTCCCGAACCTCGCCGTGCACGAGGTGGGTCGACCGCTCGATGCGGTCATCAGCCTCGCGGCTCGCTTCGCGCTCCTCGCGCACGCGCCTCAAGCGCTCTGGACCTATCCGGCGCACGACCTGACCGCGAACGAGGCGCACGCCCTCTTCCCCTACTCGACCACGTCGGAGGATGGTGAGTCGCCGGCCGTCGCTCTGCCCCGCGCGGGCGAGCCGCTGCTGCGGATCAGCGGCTCCTATGGAGATTTCCTCGCGTTCGACGGCTCGCTCTACGAGCTGACGCAAGCAGCGCAGCAGACGCTGCGCGCGGCGCCACCTCCGGGCGGAGCCGTGCTGCCGACAGAGCCTCGCGCCACGTGGGCGCCCTTCGAGGCGCTCGCCTCGGGCGATTTGCCGCCGGCGCTCGCGACGAGGGTCCAAGCGGTCCTCGCCATGCTGGAGCGGGCCAACGCGTGCCGCAGCGCCTCGGTGACGCGCTTCGACAGCGCGACGAGCGGCGTGATCATCAGCGCTCGACAGCGCGCGTCCGCGTCGCGGCGGCTCCAGGGCGACCGACAGGGCTGCAACGAGCACCAGGCGGCGGAGCGCCGGGAGGCGTTGCGCGCAGACCTGCTCGCGGCGCGCGGCGCCGAGCTGGCCCGCCGCTACCACGAGCTGCGCGCGGCGCTCGCGGCGCACTGATCCATCGACGGTTGAGCGGCTCTCGCGGCGCGCGAGCTCGGGGCCTGTCGCGACGGTGCTGTGGTAGCGTCGTGCGACAGATGACCCATCACGCTCCTGCTCGAGTCGCCGTCTATGCCGTGATCGGGGCGCTCCTGCTCGTGGGTGCGTGCGAGAAGGGCCCTCCAGCGCAGCGTCCACCCGGCGCGGGCGAGCCTTCGTGCCCGAGCGACCTGCTCGCTGCCGTCGGGACCCCATGCGCACCCGACGGGGCCACTTGCGGGACGTCGGGCCGCGCGGGGTTCACCCATCTCCTGATGTGCTCTGGCGACGTGTGGATCGAGATGGAGGCGCCCCCGCCTCCGCCGCCTCCTCCTCCTCCTCCTCCCACGGCGCCGCTCGGGCCCCAGGCAGTGGATCTCCGCGACTACGACAAGACCTGTCGCAGAGACGCCGACTGCGAACTCGTCCGCGCATCACGCTGCGGCGCGTGCGGGTGCACCAGCGACCCGCTCGCTGTCAGAGAACACGAGCGCTTCGCCGCAGCGCTCAGCGCCATCCAATGCGCACCCATCGACCCAGCCTCGTTCGGTGCGACCATCAACTGCGGTGGCTGCCAGGGCTACGAGGCGTGGTGCGACCACGGCTCGTGCGCGGCTCGCACGCGATAGGGCCGCCCAACGTCGGTCGGATCGCGGGTCGCAGCCCAACATCGGTCGGGTCGCCCCCCCGACTCAACATCGGTCGCCGCCCAACGTCGGTCGGGTCGCCGCCCAACGGGTCGGGTCGCCGGTCGCCCAACGTCGGTCGGGTCGCCGCCCAACGTCGGTCGGGTCGCCCCCCGACTCAACATTGGTCGGGTCGTCGTCGGGTCGCTGTGGTATCCAACCGCTCCCGGAGGAATGCCACATGAGCCGAGCGCGTGATTGGATGATGGCGTTGAGCGCGGTGCTCGCGCTCGCTGGGGCTGGGTTCGGGTGTGACGGAGGTGGCGGCTCGCCGAGGGACGGGGGACTCGTCACGGGCGACGGGGCCTTCGTGACCCCACCGGGTCTGATGCTCCGGACGCACGCGGTGAACATCGTCGATCCCGCGGCAGCGGCGGAGATCCGCGCCTACGTCCTCGGCACCGAGCCCGAGCTCTATGTGGGTAGCGCGGCGTTCTACGCGCACTTCGACGACGACTACGACTTCCTCTACGTGTTCACCGACGTGCCGACGCCAGACAGCTCGGCGGCCGCGCGCTACACCGCGGTGCGCCACGAGGCGGTGCCGTCGATTGGGCTGACGGGCGCGTACACCAACCCCGGTTACGGCTCACACCCGCACCTGCGCGCGGCGGTCGGCGTGGACTTCAACGACTACGGCAACGGGCCGACGCTGCACGAGACGCTGCACCACTGGTCGATGTTCCTCGACCCGAGCTTCGGCTTCGGGCACGACCGCGAGAACGACTTCGGCGCGCACTGGGGCGTCGCCGGCGTGTTTGGGCAGCATGGCGGCTTCGACGGGAGCACCGTCCGCTGTTCGACCCCCACAGACGCGCCGCCGCCATGCTCGCCCGATCCCGACGGCGTGATCCGCCTGACGACGACGGAGTTCGGCCCCAACGCCAACGGCGGCGACTCGATCCCATACGCGCCCATCGAGCTGTACCTGATGGGCCTCGTGCCGCAGGCGGACGTGCCCTCGCCGATCCTCGTGCTCGATGGGGCGCACTTCGTGGCGCAGGACCCGTCGACGCTCCGTATGTCGTTCGAGATCACCGGCACGCACGAGGTCTCGATGGCCGACATCGTCGCGGTGCACGGGGCGCGACCGCCAGCGCCCGCAGCAGAGCGCGCCTTTCGGGGCGCGTTCGTGTGCTTCTCAGACACACCCCTCGCGACCGCGCGTATGGACGCCCTCGAGCGCTGGGCGGCGACGTTCGGCAACGACGTGAGCACGCCGGGCCTGCTCTCGTTCGAGAGCGCGACCGGCGGGCGGGCGACGATGAGTTCGGTCCTCGGCCGCGCGCACTGACGCTCTCGACGCGACCGTCGAACTTCCGCGGGATGGGGCGGACGATGACAGCGGCCCGACAGGGGTCGCTCAGAGGACTATCGAGATGACCTTCACCGCAAGCAGACCGTTGGGGTCCTTCGACCTGATGGAGGTCGGCGTCGGCAGAGCGTATCTTCAGAGGCGACTCGACGACTTCCGCGCCATCAGCGCGCTGATGTTCTTCCTGGGCGCCCCTTTCACCGTTGGTCTATGGGCGTGGGACTACTGCACAGACCCCAAAGGGGCCAGCCACACACTCGGTCTCAGGCTTCTCTTCTTCCCCGTCTTTCTAGGTATCGGCCTGGCCTACAAGTTCGTCCGGGACTACCGCTTGATGTCCACCCTCGCGATCAGCGGAGTGCTGCTGACCGAGGTGTTCTTGGTCGAGGCCGTCAGCCGACTGCATGATGGCATGGCTTATGGCATCGGCGGTTTCATGTTCTATTGCTTGGTCCCAATGATGGGTTTCCTCGGACTTTCGCTCCGTTTCACCATCCCGTACTCGCTCAGCTGTGCCGCGTTGCCCCACCTGCTCGCGATGCTCGGCTTCGTCTCCGGCTTTGAGCACCTGCACTATGGAGCCCTGATTTGGCCGGCCACCGTCCTCACCATGCTCGGGCACGTCGCGGCCACCCTGAATTACAGGCGGCGCTATGAGTCCGAACGGACACTGGAACGCGCGTCCAAGACCGACCCCATGACAGGAGTGGCCAACCGGCGTGCTTTCATGCCCCTGTTGCGGCAGGAGGCGTCACGCCAGCAGCGTTTTGGCGATGCGTTTTCGGTGCTCATGCTGGACATCGATCACTTCAAATTCGTCAATGACACGCACGGTCATCCAACGGGCGACAACGTCATCTGCGCGCTGACCGACGTCTGCAGTGGAGCATCGCGAGAAACCGATACCGTCGCACGACTTGGAGGAGAGGAGTTCGCCATCCTTCTACCGCATACGAGCGCGAGTCAGGCGGTGGTTCTCGCGGAACGTATCCGCACGCGCGTCGAGGGCCTCACCATGAGAAGTGAGAATGCCATCGACTTTGGGTTCACCGTCAGCATCGGCGTGGCCGAGTTTCGTGGCGGAGCGAGCACCGTTGAGCACGTCATGTCGAGTGTCGACAACGCCCTCTACCAGGCGAAATCCTCCGGACGCAACCGGGTGGCCGTGGCGTAATGCCTTGGGGGTGGAAACCGGCATTCCGCTCAACGTCGTCATCAGGAGAATTTGATATGCGAACGCCCACGTATCTCGAGACGGCAACCCGGCAACCCGACCGGCAACCGGCAACCCGACCGTGGTTGACACTGCCGCCGACAAGCCGATGGTCGGCCACGACCGACGTCGGCAGCTTGCGACAGCCCATCTCAGCTCGCTCGGACGCCGCTGCCCGGCATCGCCTCCTCCGGGGCGCTCACGACTTCGCCCGCGACCCACAGAGGTCACGCGTCGCGCACGACCATGCACGG
>CAIUAC010000488.1 GCA_903896985.1 uncultured Sandaracinus sp. | reverse complement strand
CGTCGGCCCCGCGCGACTGACGCGCCTCGCCGGGCGCTCGGGCGGGCTTCACCCCGACGAACTCGAGCGCGCCGGGCTGCCGAGCGCGTGGCTCGAGGTCGCGCGCGCCGCGGGCACGGGCGCGCTCAAATGGCCCGCGCAGGACGCGCTCGTCGGGCTCACCGTCGTCGCCGGCCGCGTCACCATCGTCGAGGCGCACGGGCGTCGCACTCTCGTCGAGCGCGGCCGCTCGGCGGCGCTCCCAGCGTGCATCGGGGACGTCCGCCTCGAGCTCGACGCGGCGCACGCCATCCTCGCGTCGATCGCCTGAGCGCGCGCCCGCACGATTGCGGCTAGCCCCCGCTTGCCACGCACCGGCTCCGCGTCGCAACATCTCGGCGCGATGAAGCTCGTCCTCGGCAGCAAGCTCGTCTTTGGGACTGGTCCTGTGCGCCTCGGACCGGACGGCGATCGACTCCGGGAGTCGTTCGCGTCGGCGCTCGGGCAGGTGCTCCAGCAGGACGTGCGCGTCGTCGCCGCACAGAGCTACGCGGACCTGCGGCGCATGGTGTCGCGCGGCGACGTGCAGGTCGCGTGGATGTCCCCGGCGCTCGCGCTGCACGCCGTCGACGAGCTCGGCGCGGCGGCGCTCGTGTCGTCCGTCCGCGCGCCCGGCTCGCAGTTCTACGGGGTGCTCTTCGGGCGCGGCGATGGCCGCGTGAAGAAGCTCGAGGACGTCCGCGGCGCGCGCGTCGCCTGGGTCGATCGGGAGTCGTGCAGCGGCTACCTCTTCCCGCGCCTCGCGCTGATCGCCAACGGCCTCGCGCTCCCGGGGCTCTTCGCCGAGGAGCGCCTGCTCGGCTCGCACGATGCGGTCGCGCGCGCCGTGGCGAAGGGCGAGGTCGACGTCGGCGCCACGTACTTCAACGTCATCACCGACGAGTGGGACGAGGGGCAGATCGCGGCGGGCTGGAGCGAGATCAGCTTCGACCCGATGCGCGCGCTCCTGCGCACCGAGCTGATCCCTGCGGATCTCGTCGTCGCTGGCGCTTCGGTAGATGAGGCGCTGCGCGCGCGGCTCGTCAGCGCCTTGTGCGGGCTGCACGGCAATGCGCGGACGGCGCCGCTCGTGACGAAGCTGTTCGGGGCGTTCCGCTTCGCGCCGGCGGATTTGTCGCGGTATGCGGTGGTGCGGGCGGCGATGCGGGCGAGTGTTTGAGGTGAGGCGCTGCGCTCGGCGGTTTTTGTAAGGTTTTTTCGCTCCCGCGGGGGAGTCGCACTCCCCTCCCCAGCCCTCCCCCCGGGCCCGGGGGAGTCGCGCTCCCCTCCCCAGCCCTCCCCCCGGGCCCCGGGGGGAGGGAGTTTTCCGGAAGCGCCAACCGTCGCAGCGGTGCGTCGAGTGGAGGTGGGCGCTGGCGCGGCCGCCGCACATTGCAGGGGGCGGCGCGCGAGGGGCTGCGGGCTGGTGAGGGTGCGTAAGAGGTTGGGGGGCGGAGGGGGCGGGCGCGGTGGTCGGGCGGCGCGGTCTGGGGAGACGGCGCGGTTCTGGGGAGACGGCGCGGGGGAACGGCGGGCGTGACGTTCGCGAGAAGTGGGAGGGAAACGGGGGTTAGGGACTCATGGACGCGCGCCACACCTTCAGGGCCGCGTCCAACACCTGCAGATCGCGCGCTCGACCGAGCGCGTTCGTCGTCTGTGCGAGGAGCGCGCGCGCGTCAGGCTCGGTCGCCCAGCGGACGCTCGCGGTCTCCCAGTCGAGCGGGCCGCCCGTCGTCACGGCGCGCATCAGCCAGTAGCGCGTCGCGCCGGTGCCGCCGCGGAACGCGCCGGGGAGCGCCGCGACGAGCGCGGCGTCGACGCCGGTCTCCTCGCGCACCTCGCGGAGCGCCGCGGCCTCGTCGGTCTCGCCCTCGTCGCGGCGACCCTTCGGGAACGTCCAGACGTAGCCGTCGAAGTGCTTGCTCGGCTCGCGCAGCAGCACGCGGCCGTCGTCGTCGATCACGACGCCGCCGAACGACGTGGGGCTCTGGTCGGCGCTCATCAGAGGCCCTTCCCGCCGCGGCCGACACCGAGCATCTCGTCCCAGACGCGGTGGTAGGTCGCCTCGCGCTCAGGGCCCTGCGCGCGGCGCACCTCGCTCTTGAAGTTCGAGTAGGTGATGCCCTCGATCATCGCGGCGGTCGCCCGCGCGAGGTCGGCGGCGTCGACGCGCGCGCGGAAGCGGTAGTCCGTGCCCGCCCCCTCGACCGTCGGGCCAAGCTCCGGGAGGTACTGCGCGCGGAGCGCGTCGAGGTCGCTCGCGACGCGGGCGCGGACGGTCAGGCGCGTCTCGCGGGGCTTCCGGACGACGCTGAAGAAGCCGATGTTGGTGAACAGCCACATGAAGGACCTCGGGGCGTGAGTGGTGGTTGACTGCTCAGACGCGCACCCCACGCGGCGACTGACGGAGCCGACGCGCGCAGCGACGACACCGCCCGATTCGCTGCTACCTTCGCCCCCATGCAGCACGTTCGCACGCTCATCGTCGGCGCGGGGGTCAGCGGGCTCGCCACGGCGGCCGCGCTCGGGACGGACGCCGACTACCTCGTGCTCGACGCCGACGCGGAGATCGGCGGCTACTGCAAGACGGTGCGCCGGGACGGCTTCGTCTGGGACTACTCGGGGCACTTCTTCCACTTCAAGCGCCCGGAGATCGAGGCTTGGCTGCGCGAGCGCATGCCTGGGCAGCGCCTGCGCACGGTGAACAAGCGCTCGTTCATCGCGTACGCCGGGCGGCAGATCGACTTCCCGTTCCAGAAGAACATCCATCAGCTCCCGCAAGAGGAGTTCATCGACTGCCTGCACGACCTCTACTTCGCGCGCGCGACGCGTGAGGCGCGCGGCGAGGGCGCGGCGACGCCCGGCGTCGAGCAGCCGCTCGAGCAACCGCTCGAGGAGTCGTTCGAGGCGATGCTCTACGCGCGCTTCGGCAAGTCCATCGCCGAGAAATTCCTCGTGCCGTACAACGAGAAGCTCTACGCGACCAAGCTCTCGCGGCTCGACCAGGACGCGATGGGGCGCTTCTTCCCGCACGCGGACCTGACCGACATCGTCCGCAACATGAGGGCGCCGGACAACGCCTCGTACAACGCGACGTTCACCTATCCGGAGGGCGGCGCGATCGAGTACGTCAAGGCCATCGCGAGCGCGGTGCGCCCGGACCGAATCGCGCTCTCGGAGGCGCTCGTCAGCGTGGACCTCGAGCAGAAGCTCGCGCGCACGAGCCTGCGCGAGGTGCGCTTCGATCGCCTCGTCTCGAGCGTGCCCTTCGACCGCTTCGCCGCGCTCTGCGGGCTGACGCACGAGCCGGGCGTGTTCACGTCGAACAAGGTGCTCGTCTTCAATTTTGGCTTCGATCGGAAGGGGCAGCGCGACGTGCACTGGCTCTACTTCCCGTCGCGCGAGACCTCGTTCTATCGCGTCGGCTTCTACGACAACATCTTCGACACGGACCGGCTGAGCCTCTACGTCGAGCTGGGCTTCCCGACGGACGCCGTCGTCGACGTCGCCGCCGAGCGCGCCCGCGTGCTGCGGGACCTCGCGCGCGAGGGTGTGATCGACGGGCACCAGCTCGTCGCCGAGCACACGGTCGTGATGGACCCGGCGTACGTGCACATCACGCAGCGCTCCATCGCCGAGCACCGCCGCCTCACGGGCGTGCTCGGCGCGCGTGACGTGCACTCGATCGGGCGCTACGGCGGGTGGACCTACTGCAGCATCGAGGACAACATCGTCGAGGCGCGGGCGCTCGCCGCTTTGCTTGGCGCTTGACGGCCCCCGGTTCTCTGCGAACCTAGCGCGCCAGTCGCGCACGACGCGCGCTTTTAGACGGGAAAAGAGCCCAGAATGGCGCCGAAGGACGACAAGACGAGCGTGGCCCCTCGCGTCTCGATCATCATCCCGATCTACAACGAGGAGGCGATCCTCCACTCCGCCGTCGTCGATCTGATCGACCGGCTGGAGGAGTTCGACTGGCCCTACGAGCTGATCCTCGCGGAGAACGGCTCGAAGGACCGCACCGTCGAGATCGCCCGCGAGCTCTCGGAGCGCTTCCCGCAGGTGAAGTTCTTCTCGCTCGGCGAGCCGAACTACGGCAAGGCGCTGCGCAAGGGGATCATGGACGCGCGCGGCGAGTTCGTGCTCTGCGACGAGATTGACCTCTGCGACACCGACTTCTATCGGCGCGCGATGGCGGTGCTCGAGACGAACGGGGCGGACTTCGTCGTCGGCTCGAAGGCGCTCTCCGGCGCGAGCGACGAGCGCCCGGCGCTCCGCCGCGCGGGCACCCTCGTGATGAACGGGATGCTGCGCGTCGCCCTCGGCTTCAAGGGCACGGACACGCACGGGCTCAAGGCGTTCCGCCGCCTGCCGACGGTCGAGGTCGTGCGGCAGTGCCTCGTCGACAAGGACCTCTTCGCGAGCGAGCTCGTCATCCGGGCGGAGCGCACCGGGCTGCGGATGCAGGAGATCCCCGTGCGCGTGCTCGAGAAGCGCCCGCCGTCGATCCACCTGTTCAAGCGCGTACCGAACGTGCTCCGGCACATGGCGAAGCTCTTCGTCGCCATCCGCATCAAGGGCTGACGCGCGTGCCGCGCGCGCCAGAGCGGCTCGCCGCGCTGAGCGTCGACCTCGACGAGGTCGGCTGCTACGCGGCGATTCACGGGCTCGAGCTGCCATGGGACGAGTCGGCGCAGGCGGTGTACGACCGCGCCCTCGCCCGCTTCGGCGCGCTCTTCGCGGATGAGCGGGTGCCCGCGACCTTCTTCGCCGTCGGCACGGACCTCGACCGATCGGTCAACGGCGAGCGGCTGACGGCGCTGCGCGCGCAGGGGCACGAGATCGGCAATCACTCGCGCTCGCACCTCTACGACCTGACCCGGCGCGACGCCGCGACGATCCGCGACGAGATCGCGGGCGGCATCGAGGCCATCGAGCGGGCGACGGGCAAGGCGCCGGTCGGGTTCCGCGCGCCGGGCTACACGATCACCGACGAGGTCTTCGACGCGCTCGCGGAGCTAGGCGTCGCCTACGACTCGAGCGTGTTCCCCTGCCCCGCGTACTACGCGGCGAAGGCTGCCGCGCTCGGCGGCATCGCGCTCCGCGGTCGCAAGAGCCGCAGCATCATCGACGACGCGCGCGTGCTGCGGGCCCCGGCGAATCCGTATCTGCCGGGGCGCCCCTATTGGCAGCGCGCCAAGGGCGGCGCGGGCCCCGGCGTGCTCGAGCTACCGATCGGCGTGACGCGCGGCGTGACGGGGCGGCTGCCGTACATCGGCACGGACGTCGTGCTCGGCGGGGAGCGGGTCGCGCGCGCGCTGACGATGGCCATCGTCGGGCGGCCGCTCGTCAACCTCGAGCT
>CAIUAC010000487.1 GCA_903896985.1 uncultured Sandaracinus sp. | reverse complement strand
CGCGCGACTCGGGTGCTGAGCTCGATTCAGGCATCGAGTCCGACTCAGGCATCGAGTCCGACTCAGGCATCGAGTCCGACTCAGGCATCGAGTCCGACTCAGGCCTGATGTTCGACTCAGGCACGGACTTCGACGCTGGGGTCGCAGCCGACGCTGGGGTCGCAGCCGACGCTGGGGCCGGCGCCGACGGTGGAGTCTGCGATCCCGGCTATGGGCGCTTCGGCGCCCCGACGACGACGTTCGAGATCCCGGCGTCAGCCATCGTCGGCGACGCGATCTACCTCGCCGACGTGCAGGCTCGCTTCCCGTCGGTCGACTGGGCGACGTTGGACCGCCTGTACATCCCCGCGGGTCACTATCGCTATCTGTACCTGCACAACCTCCCGGTGCGGACGGCGGCTCACCCGCTCGTCATCACGAACCGCGGCGGGCAGGTGTGGGTCGGCGCGCTCGGGCACTACTACCTGATCTCGCTCGGCGGGGGCGCCAACTGGGTGTTCACCGGGCGCTATGATCCCGTGTCGGGCACGGGCGACGCGGGCTTTCGCGGGCACGAGTGCGGGGTCTACGCGAACACGCGCGACACCTACGGCTTCCTCGTCGACGACGACTTCATGGACGCGAGCCGCATCGGCGTCGGCATCGGCGGCTGCGCAGCGGGGAGCGTGCCGCCGACGCAGTGCACGACCGACTTCGAGCTCGAGTTCGTCGAGGTGCGCGAGATCGGCTTTGCCGGAGTGTCGGTCAAGACGAACGACGTCGGCGTCGAGGCGACCATGCGGAACGTGCGCTTGCACGACCTCTACATCCACGACACCGGCAGCGAGGGCTTCTACATCGGCAGCACCGCCGCGGAGCCACAGCACGCCTTCGAGGGGCTGCACGTCTATCAGAATCGCGTGCTGCGCACGGGCACGGAGCTCGTGCAGCTCGGGCAGCTCGGCGACGGCTGCGAGGTCGACCACAACGTGTTCGCGCTCGGCGCGCTCGACTGGCGCGCGGCGTTTCAGCGCTATCAGGACAACGCGCTGCAGCTCGGCGCGCGCTACGGGCAGACGCGCTTTCACCACAACGTGCTGATCGGCGCGGCGGACTCCCTGATGAGTGTGTTTCCGCAGCTGCGCACCGGGGACCTGCACGACGCGCCCTCGAGCCTCGAGATCACGGACAACTACGTCGCCGACGGGCTGCGCTCGGCCATGTACCTCGCGAACGCCGACGTACCGGGCATGACCATTCGCCTCGAGCGCAATCAGCTGCGTGGGCTCGTGTTCGGCTACGACTCGGTCTATCCCGGCACCGTGCCGCCGACGTCGCTCTTCAACATCGCGCTCTCGACGTCGCCCGTCGAGCTCACCGACAATCTATTCGACTCACCGCTCGCGCTGAGCAACCGCGTCGGCGGCAACGTCACCGAGACAGGCAGCGTGCGAGGGCCCGTCGCGACGCTGCGCTTCGTCGACTTCATGCCGCTCGACCCGAGCGTGCCGTCCCGCGCGGTGGAGCTGTGGACGGACTTCGCGACGCTCAGCGCCGGCGCGCCCGCCGTCTACTACGACCCTGGGGCGCTCGTGATGCACCTCGGTGTGCTCTACGAGAACGTCGGCGTGCGGCACACGGGGCAGCCGCCCGACGCGCACCCCGAGACGTGGCGCGCCCTGCCGCTGCCCGCCGACGACGTCCGCCTGCCGCCCGGCTCGCCCTACGGCGCGTTCGGGCTGCGCTAGCTGCGACGTAGACGGGAGCGCGGCGTGAGAGGCGTGCGCGGCCTGGGCGCGCCGCGTCACGGCTTCACCGAGTCACGCTGCCGCTGAAGCTCCCGAGCGGCAGCGATCGCCTTCGGGAAGCCTGCGTACGCGGCGAGGAGCGCAAACATCTCGTCCAACTCACCCGGCGTCACGCCCTCGCGAACGGCCACCTCGAGGTGCTGAACTGCGCCATCGGGCAAGCCGCCCGTCGCTGCGATCATGGCCCCGATCAACAGCTCTCGATACCGCACCGGCAGCTGCTTCAAACTGTAGAGTTCGCCGAAGACGAACGAAGATGCCTTGTGAGAAAGGGTCGGCGCGACTCCGCCCACCCACGAGTGCACCAAGCGCTCACCGTCCCACCCGAGTTCCTCCAGATTCGCCCGCGCGCTCGCGCCCTCGTCGCTCATGCTCTCTCCCGCAAGTCCATGGTGGATGCCGTCCTGCGAACCGTTGCGCGCGCAGCATAATCTCAACCGCGCGGGCGGCATATCCACGAGTTGGGGGCGCGTTCGCTCGTACCGGCGCTCTTCGATGGCCGGAGGACCGTCCGCGCCGGCCGAAACGGTGACCTCGCGCGGAAGTCGCAAGTGGCGCACGCTGCTGTCAGTCGCGGATTTGGTGGTCGAGCGGTTAGGACACCAACCATGATCGTTCCTAGAGCCAACGTAGTGCGCGCGCCGCAGAGCGCGTCCGTGGCGGTCGGGCCTGAGGCGGAGAATCCGGGCGAACGCGCGGGCGCGACGCGCGGGGAGGAATCTCTCGCGCAGGAGCTTGCGGCGACGCGGGCGCACCTCGGGGCGCTGATCGAGCAGCTCGAGGAGGAGAACGCGGGGCTGTTGCGGCGAGATCTCGAGACGCGCCACGCCAACGATGACCTGACGAACGTGCTGAGCAGCGTCGGAATCGCCATCGTGCTGCTCGACCGGGAGCTGCGCGTTCGACGCTTCACGCCGGAAGCCGGGCGACTGCTGCGGCTCACGCGCGCGGACCTCGGGCGTCGGCTGAGCGACCTCGAGTCGCCGCTGCACGCGCCCGACCTGCTCGCGACGGTGCGCGAGGTGCTCGAGAGCCTCGTGCCGCGCGACGAGACGGTCACCGACGACGCGGGGCATGGGTACAAGCTCGCGGTGCGCGCGTATCAGGCCCAGGACGGAAAGATCGACGGCACCGTCCTCAGCCTCGTGAACATCGACGGAATCCTGCGCAGCCGCGCGCTGCTGACCGAAGCGCACGAGCACGCGGAGTCCATCGTCGACACGGTGCAGGTTCCGCTCGTCGTGCTCGAGGACAGCCGCCGGGTGCGCTCGGCGAATCGCGCGTTCTACGAGGCGTTCGGGCTCACGCGCGAGCAGGTCGCGGGCGAGCGCTTCGACGACCTCGGAGAGCCGTCGTGGAGCACCCCGACGCTGCGGGCGGCGCTCGCGCGCCTCACGCTCGGCGAGGCGATCGACGGCGTGCGCCTCGAGCTCAGCGTGCCGCTCCGCGGCGAGCGGACGGTGATCCTCTCCGGGCGTCCGATGGCCCGCGCGGCGGGACGTCCGCGGCGCTTCTTGCTCGCGCTCGAGGACCTCACCGAGGCGATGAAGAGCGAGGCGCTCGTGCGCCGCAGCGAGAAGTCGCTGCGCGACATGCTCGCGGCCGCGTCGGAGGCGATCCTGTTCGTGCGGCAGGACGGCGCGATCACCTTCGCGAACCCGATGGCCGTCCGCACGTTCGGCTACGCGCAGGAGGAGTTCCTCGGGCTGTGCGTCGACGCGCTCGTCCCCGACGGGCTACGCGCAGGCCATCCGTCGCTGCGAGCCGCCTTCACCGCGACGGCGTTGGGCCCGCAGG
>CAIUAC010000486.1 GCA_903896985.1 uncultured Sandaracinus sp. | reverse complement strand
CGGCGACGTCGAGCACCCGGTGCGCGTCCGCGTGACGCTCGGCGAGGACGACGACTCCTCGCGCATCGTCGAGACGCGCACCTTCGAGGAGGTCGCCAGCGTCGAGGCGCAGACGCTCGCGGACCGCGCGGTCTTGCAGAAGCTCTACGAGGCGACGAAGGCGATCGGTGCCGCGCTCGAGCTCGATGGGGTCATCGACGTGATCGCCGAGCAGGTCTTCGATCTGCTGCCGCGCGCGACGCATGTGACGGTCGCGCTCCGTGAGGAGGACGACGACGCGACGAGCCGCACGCCGGTCCGCTACGTGCCCGTCGGGACGCGCGTGCGCGGCGGCGGCGCGTCGGGCGACGCCATCCCGATCACGCGCAGCGTGTTCAAGAAGGTCGTCGCCGACCGCTCGGCGGTGCTCGCCGCAGACGCCAAGCGCGACGTCGGCGAGACGGCGTCGATCATGGGCGCGCGCATCCTCAGCACGATCGGCGTGCCGCTCTGGCAGGGCGAGGAGATCGTCGGCGTGCTGCAGGTGGATAACCGCGCGTCGAGCGGGATCTTCAAGGCGCAGGACCTCGACCGCCTGCTCGTGCTCTCGCAGGCGGCGTCGAGCGCGTTCGCGCATGCGCGGCTCTTTCAGCGCGTGAAGGTCGCCGAGGAGCGGCAGCGCAAAGAGAACACCTACCTCACGGGGCGCGAGCGCTCGCGCCGCGAGGGCGGTCCCATCGGTGATAGCCCCGCGATGCAGGCGGTGTTCAAGCAGCTCTCGAAGGTCGTCGACACGCGCGTCACCGTGCTGATCGAGGGTGAGACGGGCACCGGCAAGGAGCTCATCGCGAGCGCCGTGCACTACACCTCGCTCCGCCGGGAGAAGCTCTTCGTCGCGCAGAACTGCGCGGCGTTGCCTGAGAACCTGCTCGAGAGCGAGCTCTTCGGGCACAAGCGCGGCGCCTTCACGGGCGCCGTCGAGGACAAGAAGGGCCTCTTCGAGCTCGCGGACGGCGGCACGCTCTTCCTCGACGAGATCGGCGAGATGCCGCTCTCGCTCCAGCCGAAGCTGCTGCGTGCGCTGCAGGAGGGCGAGGTTCGCCCCGTCGGCGCGACGGTCACGAAGAAGGTCGACGTGCGCATCGTCGGCGCGACGAACCGCGACCTCGAGAAGGAGGTCGCCGCGGGGCGCTTCCGTGAGGACCTCTACTACCGTCTGCGCGTGTTCCCGCTGCGCTTGCCTGCGCTCCGTGAGCGGCGCGAGGACATCCCGCTGCTCGCCGGGCACTTCCTCGAGCGGTACGGGCGCGAGTTCGGCAAGCCCGCGGCGGGCTTCTCGCAGCAGGCGATGGAAGTGCTGCAGTCGTACAAGTGGCCGGGCAACGTGCGGGAGCTCGAGAACGAGGTGCAGCGCCTCGTCATTCAGCTCGACCCGAACGAGTACGTGCAGCCCGAGCACCTCAGCCCGCGCATCCGTCAGGTCGAGAACCTCATCGACCGCGTGCACCCTGCGAAGGGGACGCTCCGCGAGATGATGGAGCAGGTCGAGAAGTGGATCCTGCTCGAGGCGCTCCGCGAGCACGACAACAACAAGAGCGCGACGGCGAAGACCCTCGGCATCACGCGCGAAGGTCTGCACAAGAAGCTCAAGAGCCTCGGGCTCTGAGCGGGCCCGGCGTCGGCGGGCCTGCTGTCGGCGGGCCTCCTGTCGGCGGGCGCTGCGTCAGCGGTCGCGGCGCTTCTTGCCGCGTCCGCGCATGCCTTCACGGATCAGCGTCGGATCGCGCGGCTCTTTGGCGCTCGCGTCGAGCGCCGTCGCGGCGGCGGTGCGCTCGAGCTTGCGCTCGCCGCGCGTGCGGAGGCGGGCGACGATCTCTTCGAGCGCGCGGCGCACGTCGGCGTGCCGCGACGTCGAGGCGCGGAGGGCGAGCCACTCGGCGACCTGGCGCGACGAGGTCGCGGCTGCGGTGACCGTGCGGGGCAGGGCTTCGAGGAGGCGGCGGCGTCCTGGGTCGCGCTCCTTGGCGCGCGGGGCGTCCTCGAGCGTGGCGGTCGCCGCGTCGATGGCCGCGACGAGCGCCTCCTCGTCGTGCGTCGCGTCGAGCACGCGCTTGTCGGCGATGGCGCCGAGGGCGACGGAGCCGCGCGAGAACGAGCTGCACCAGGGGACCAGCGCGTTCACGAAGGCGTCTACGCCGCCTGGAAAGTGCGGCGCGGCCCCGGCGAGCGCGTCCTCGACGGCGCGCCGGACGACGGAGCGCTCGTCCTCGCCGAGCTCGCCGAGGGTCTCGAGGATGCGCGCGGCGACGCGCGGGTCGGGACCGAACTTCGCCGCGTGGGCGTAGGCCGCGACCATAGGGAGAAAGACGAACGGCGTGCCGTCGTCCGCGTCGAGCGTGGCGAACTCGCGGATGAGCGAGTCCGCGCGGCGCCCGGCGGCAGCGAGCGCGGCGCCTGCGGCTGCGGCGAGCTCGAGGTTCGGGCGAGGGCCGGGGAGGTGGCTGCTGCGCGCGAGGACCGCGGAGAGCTCACTGTGGTTGCCGGAGGCGAGCGCCCGGTCGAGGGTGGCGCGGAGGGCTTCGCTACGAATCTGTGTCACGGCGCGCATCGTGTACCATGAGTGTCATGTCGGTGCGCGTCCTCGCTGTGCTCGCGCTCGCCACCGCGCCGTGGCTGATGGCCACGTCATGCGGCAACCACGCCGAGCGCAAGCCCGTCGGCTACCCCTGCGCGCGCGACCGAGACTGCGAGCGCGACCTGCTCTGCGTGGGCGGCACCTGCCGCGCCCAGCCGAGCGACGGCGCCGTGAGCGATTGATTTCGGCGTCGTTGCGCTACACTCGCGCATCCATGTCCCGGACGCTCCGAGATGGCGCTGGCGCGCTCCTGGTGCTCGCGTCACTCGTGACGCTCTTCCGCACCGTGGTGGAGCTGCGGGGGCACGACTACCTCGCCGCGATCCTCCTCTGCGTGATGGGCCTCGCGCTCGTCCGCGGCGGCGTGGAGCTGCTGCGACCGACGGTTGGAGAGTGACGTGCGGCGCGCCTCCTTCCGCTGGGTGATCTTGCTGTGGTTGACCGTCGGCGCTTGCGGCACGGAGCCGCGCGAGCGTCAGCCGCCGCGGCGAGACGAGCAGCGCGCTCATCCGCGCGAGATCGCTGGCTCGCCCGACGACCCGACGGTGCTCGCGACGGCCGTGGGTACGACCATCACCGTCGGGGAGGTCGTCGCCCTCGCGCGCGAGGCCGAGCTGACGCCGCGCGGGGCGCTCGACCGGCTGATCGGGGAGGCGCTGCTCGCGAAGGAGGCTGAGCGGCGCGGCTACGGCGCACGTCCGGAGGTCGCGGCCGCCGCGCAGCGGGCGGCGGTGCGCGCGTGGCTCACGGCGGAGGTGGAGCGCGCGGTGCCGGAGTCGAGCGTCACCGAGCAAGAGGTCGCGACGACCTATCAGGCGCAGCGCGCGCGGTTCTCGCGGCCGGAGGCGCGCACGGCTGTGCACGTGTTGCTGCCGCTCGCGCCGGACGCCGACGAGGCCCGCGTCGCCGCCGCGCAT
>CAIUAC010000485.1 GCA_903896985.1 uncultured Sandaracinus sp. | reverse complement strand
GCGCGCTGCTGCTTCGTGCGGAGCGGGACGAGCTCGGCCTCGGGGGGCTCGGGCTGGATGGTCGAGTGCGTGATCGCGAACCGCTCGCGCAGCACCGCGCCGACCGCGCAGGCGACCTGCGTCCCGTGCGCGCCGCGCGCGAGCACGACGTGCGCCGTCAGCACGATGTCGCCTGCCGACAGCGACCAGACGTGCAGATCGTGCACGCTCGCGACGCCCGGCGTCTCCTGAATGGCGCGCTCGAGCGCCACCGTGTCCACGTGCTCCGGCGCCGTCTCCATGATCAGCTCCGCCGCCTCGCGCAGCAGATGCCACACGCCGTAGACGAGCAGCACGGTGATGGCGACCGACGCGATCGGGTCCGCGAGCCGCCAACCCGTCAGCACGACGGTGACGCCCGCGACGATAGCCGCGACCGAGCCGAGCGCGTCCCCGACGACGTGCAGGAACGCGCTCCGCACGTTGAGCCCGCCGCCTCCCTGCCTGTGCAGCACCCAAGCCGCGACGAGGTTCACGACGAGCCCACCGCCCGCGGTCAGGAGCATCCCGCTGCCGTTGACCTCCGGCGGGTCGGCGAAGCGGTCCACCGCCTCGTGGATGATCGCGATGGCCGCGAAGGCGAGCAGCGCCGCGTTGAGCAGCGCCGCGAGCACCTCCGCGCGCCGGAAGCCATACGTGTTGCGCGCCGATCTCGGTCGGAGCGCGATGTTCGCGACGATGAGCGAGGCGATGAGCCCCGCGGCGTCGCTGAGCATGTGCCCGGCGTCCGCGAGCAGAGAGAGGCTGTGCGTCCAGAGGCCGACGCCGACCTCGACGGCCATGAAGCTGAGCGTCAGGCCGAGCGCGATCGCGAGCGCCTTCCGCGGCGTGTCCGGCGAGATGTGCGAGTGCCCATGGGCGCCGTGCCCGTGCTCGGCGTGGTCGTGCCCCGCGTGGTCGTGCGCATCGCGCGCCGTGTGCACGTGCGCGGTCGCGTGGTCGTGCTCGTCGTGCGCGCCGTGCGAGTGAACGTGCCCGCCGTGGTCGTGCTCGTCGTGCGGGTGCTCATGCCCGTCGTGCTCGTCGTCGTGGTCGTGCGGGGCGCTCACTGGCGGGCAGAATGCGGGGCCCGGCAGGGCGGGGCAAGAGGGTGCTCCACATCGCGCAGCCTCGCTGAGCGGATTCTCCCCGTCGCGCGGGCGCTCGCGGGCGGCCCGTGGCGACGCCTCCCTCGGGACCCCAGGCGCCGCGCGGCTGTGAGGCCCCCGGGAGAGAGCTGCGCCGAGCCGCTTGGTCGCGATCTCCGCGGCTGCTGCTGCTCGGTGACGGGTGCCGTCAGCGGCGGTTGCGGCGGCGCCTGAGCGCGGTCACGCCGGCCATCGCGAAGACCGCGAGCCACGCGCCCCCCGCTGCCGAGCGTCGGGCGTCGGTCGCGCCAGCCGTGGTGCAGGAGCAGCCACCCTTGCCCGCCGGGGCGGGAGTTGCTGCGTCGGCGGCGGCACCGTCGAGGACCGAGCAATCGACGGAGGCGTCGAGGGCCGGACCCGCGTCATCGACGCCGCCGTCATCGACGCCACCGTCGGGGAGGCAGCCGTCGATGGCGACGTTCGCGCAGCCGTCGGGCTCCGCGCAGCTGTCAGCCGTGCAGGGGTCACCGTCGTCGCAATCGGTGGCCATGCCGCCGCCGCACGCGCCGGCGGTGCAGCTCTCAGCTTCGTTGCAGCTGAGCCCGTCGCTGCAGGGGGTCGCGTCCGCCAGATACGCATCCACGGGACAGGCGGGCGCACGGCCGGAGCAGCTCTCCGCGACGTCGCGATCGGACGCCGCCGGGCGGAACTCGGTCGTTCCCGAGGCGAAGGCATCGCTCGGGCACGCAGGGGCGGTGCCGCTGGACCCCGAACAGGCTTCTGCGAGGTCGCAGGTTCCCGCCGAGGCTCGACAGACGACGTCGGCCGCGAGGTAAGCGTCGGCGGGGCACGCCGCGCCGGTGCCGGTGCAGGCTTCGGCGACGTCGCAGGTTCCGACCGCCGCGCGGCAGACGGTCGCGGCGCTCGCGAAGAGATTCGCAGGCCAGGCGGCCGTCGAGCCCGAGCACGTCTCAGCCGCGTCACAGGCCCTGGCCGAAGCTCGGCAAGTGGTGGTCGCGCTAGCGAAAGCGTCGGCCGGGCAGGTCACCGCAGATCCGGAGCAGACCTCGGCGGCGTCACACGGGCCGGCGGCCGCGCGGCAGGACGCGCCAGCCACCTTGGGAACGCTCCCGACGCAGACTGGTGCGCCAGTCGTGCACGAGACTGCGCCGTCCTCGCAGGCATTCGCGGTGGCGCAGGCGACGCCAGGGATGCAGCTCGAGCTGCATACCCCACCGACGCTGCAGCTGCCGCCGGTGCAGACCGTGCCCGTGGACGCGAAGGCATCCGTCGGGCAGGTCGCGAGCATCCCCGTGCAGGCCTCGGCGACGTCGCACTGGCCGGCGGCCGCGCGACACACGAAGCCCGCCGCGCGAAGGCCGTCGGCGGGACATGCCGCCGTGGTGCCGGTGCGCGCCTCCGCGACGTCGCAGGTGCCGCTCGCTGGTTTCGGGCAAGACTGCGCGTGCGCATGAGGGCAGGCGCCGCGAGCCCCCGGGCGCTCCTGCGGTGAGCGGGGCTCGACTCGTCAGCGAGCGGGAGGCGTCGGCGAGGACGGTGGTCGCGCGTAGACGACGTGGGCCGCCGCCCGCGCATCGCGGCGCGTGCGGTCGCGAGCGGCCGTCTCTTCCTCGGCGTGCAGGCGACGGGCGACCTGGGGCAGGACTGCCTCGAACGTGAGCGACGGGTTGTCGCGGCGCTCGAGCACCTTGAGGATCCAGAACCGTGTTCCGCCCCCGGGGATGACCTCGCTCGTCTGGCCCACCTCGAGTCCATCGAGGACCGCGGGCCACTGCTCCGGCATCTGGTCCCGACCCAGGAAGGCGAGCTCCCAGGGTTTGCTCGCGCGGTCCTCGGTCGCGGGGAGCTCGCGCGCGGCGACCTCGTCGAAGCTCGCTCCGGCTCGAAGGTCTCGGAGCGCGGCTTCGGC
>CAIUAC010000484.1 GCA_903896985.1 uncultured Sandaracinus sp. | reverse complement strand
GGCGAGCGCGGGTCGTAGGGGGTGTCCTCCGTGAACGCGCCTTCGAGTCCCAGCGAGCCGAAGACCTCGTCGGTCGAGACGTGGAGGAAGCGAAACTGGCCGCGCGCCGTGCCGTCGAGGCTCCGCCAGTACCGGAGGGTCTCTTCGAGCAAGACGTAGGTCCCGAGGAGGTTCGTGCGGAAGAACGCCCCAGGGCCGTCGATCGAGCGGTCGACGTGCGACTCGGCGGCGAGGTGTACGACGGCGGTCGGCTTCGCGGCCGCGAGCGCGTCGCGCACGACCGCTGGCTCCGCGATGTCCCCGACGATGAGGCGGTGCAGCGGATTCGGCGTGACCGCCGCGAGCGCCTCCTCGGTCGCCGCGTAGGTCAGCGCGTCGAGCGTGACGACTCGGCGCGCCTCGCGGAGCACCAAGCGGCGCACCAGGGCCGAACCGATGAACCCGCAGCCGCCCGTGACGAGGTGCGTCATGAGCGGGACTCGGGGGCGGCGCGACCGGCGGCGCGGGGCGACACGCGCAAAGGCCGCTCAGGTCCCCCGGACGCCGATGCCGTCGTAGGTGAAGCCCTGCGCGCGCAGGCCGTAGCCGGACCAGATGTTGCGGCCGTCGATCAGCAGCGGGCGCTTGAGCAGCTTCTTGAGCTGGTCGAAGTCGGGGTTCTGGTACTGGCGCCACTCGGTGACGAGCACGAGCGCGTCGGCGTCCTTGGCCGCGGCGTAGTGGTCGTCGGCGAGGGTGATGCGGCTGCCGTAGCGCTCGCGCGCGGGGACGGCTGCCTCGGGATCGTGGGCGGAGACGGTCGCGCCGGCCTCGAGGAGGGCGTCCATCAGGGCGAGGCTCGGCGACTCGCGGATGTCGTCGGTGCGCGGCTTGAACGCGATGCCCCAGACGGCGATGTGCTTGCCGCGCAGGTCGCCGAGGTGCTTGCTGAGCTTGGTGAAGAGGACGGTCTTCTGCCGGCGGTTGACCTTGTCGGTCAGGTCTGCGAGCTCGAGCTCGACGCCGTGCTCGCGCGCGGTGTGCACGAGCGCGGTGACGTCCTTCGGGAAGCACGAGCCGCCGTAGCCGGGGCCGCTGTAGAGGAACTTCCCGCCGATGCGCGAGTCGCTGCCGACGCCGATGCGGACGCTGTGCACGTCGGCGCCGACCTTGTCGCAGAGGCCGGCGATCTCGTTCATGAACGAGATGCGCATCGCGAGCATGGTGTTGGCGACGTACTTCGTGAGCTCTGCGCTCGTCGGATCCATCCACACGAGGCGATCGCGGTCGAGGCAGAGCGGGTGATAGAGGCGGGCCATCAGGTCGCGCGCGAACGTATCGTCGGCATCGACGCCGACGACGACGCGGTCCGGGCGGAGGAAGTCGTTGACGGCGTCGCCCTCTTTGAGGAACTCGGGGTTCGAGACGACGTGCACCTTGTGCTTGGCCCCGGCGACGATGGCCTTGAGGCGGGCGTTGGTGCCGACGGGCACGGTGCTCTTGGCGACGAGCACGACCTCGCGCTCGGCGCGCTCAGCGACGAGCTTCGCGACGGCGTCGACGGCGCTGAGGTCCGCGCCACCGTCGGGACGAGGCGGCGTGCCGACGCCGATGAAGATGATCTGCGCGCTCGCGATCGCGGCGCCGACGTCGCTCGAGAAGGTCAGGCGCCCGCCCTTGACGTTGCGCTCGACGAGCTCCTCGAGGCCCGGCTCGAAGATCGGGATCTCACCGGCGTTCAGGCGCTCGATCTTGGTCGCGTCGATGTCCGCGCAGATGACCTCGTTGCCGGTCTCCGCGAACCCCGGACCCGAGACCAGACCGACGTAGCCAGAGCCGACCATGCAGATACGCATCGTTGTTGTCCTCGTGTTGGAGCGTCCGCGAGCGCGGGCGGTGTAGCGCACCCGACGGTGCTTCGCCGCCCCTTCGAGAAATGTCTAGGCGGCGCGAGCCGCTCTGCCCCCTCTCCCGTGGAGGGAGAGGGCTGGGGAGAGGATGCCGAGCGGCGTGCCGAACGAGGTTCTATCCGCCAGGCGGCGACGTGCGTGTTGAGACTGACGAAGCGCGCGCAGGTCAGCCCGCGCCGACCCACTTGCACATGACGACGGTTACGTTGTCTGGGCCGCCGTTGGCGTTCGCGCGCTCGATCAGGCGGCTGCAGGCCGCGCGGAGTTCGTGCGTTGCGCTCATGATCTCGGCGATCTCCTCGTCCGTCACGGGGCCGCTGAGGCCGTCCGAGCAGAGCATGTAGATGTCGCCGGGCTTGGGCGGGTCGAGGATGGTGTCGACCTTGACCGAGTCCTTCATGCCGAGCGCGCGCACGATGACGTTCTTGTGCGGGAAGTTGGCGATCTCTTCCTCGCTGAGCCGCTTCATCTTGATGTAGTCGTTCAGCAGCGAGTGGTCCTCGGTCAGCTGATCGAGCTTGTTGTCGCGCCACCGGTAGACGCGGCTGTCGCCGACGTGACCGACGAGCACGCCGTCGTCGACGACGAGGATGGCGACGAGCGTCGTCCCCATGCCTCGCTGCGCGGCGTCGCGCTGCGCGCTCTCGAAGATGCGCAGGTTCGCGAGCTTGACGCCCGTGATCAGGCGGTTTTCTTCGTAACCCCGCGCTTTGTCCATCTTGTACGGCCAGGTCGCCTCGGGGTCCTGGCTCGTGGCGCGGAAGAACTCGCGCAGGGTATCGATCGCCATCTGGCTGGCGACCTCGCCGGAGGCGTGACCCCCCATGCCGTCGGCGACGACGAACAGCTTCTCCTCTTCGAGGACGGCGAAGTTGTCCTCGTTGTGGTTGCGCTTCATTCCGACGTTGGTCTCGCCGGCGACGAGGAGGCGTGCGTTCGAGCTCACGGACGAAAACCCTCCGGATTACGGTGGGGCACGCTACCGCGCCCCGTGTGTGCGCGTCAAACGCCGCGAGCAGGCGGCTGTCCGACGACCCGCACCGACGGGCCGGCGCGGAGCCTGAGCGGGCCGCTGCTCTCGAGCAGATCCCCGTCGACCATGTAGCGAACGGAGGCGTCGCGGGAGGTGAGCACGGCGTCGCGGACGAGGCCCTCGCGGACGAGCGATGCCGGCAGATGCTCGCCCCGATGGATGCGCGGGAGCTGCAGCAGCGCCTCGAGCGCGGTGCAGCGCAGGGCGAGCAGATGGAACGCGTCGGCGCGGTCGAACGCGCGGTGAAATGGGCGGAAGCCTAGGCCGACCTGATCGACGGTGCCGGCCGCGACCGCGAGGTACGGCCCCGCGCTCCACCGGGCGCCGTCGGCCTCGATCTGCACGTCGATGGGGGCCATCAAGCGCTTGGCGAGCGCCCCTTGGACGGCGATCGAGGAGGCGATCCGCGTGAAGGTGCTGGCCGCCGTGATGGGCGTCGGGTCGGGGCCCGCGGCGTAGTACTCGTCGAGGAAGCTGCGGAAGATCCCGGTGCCAAACAGGAAGCCGAGGCGGCCGCCGACGTCGATCGTCGCGTTGTCGTGCGTAGGCAGCGTCTCGCCGTCGCGGGCGGCCAGCGCGAGGCGGCGGAGGAGGGCGTCCGGGGTGAGGCGCGGCACGCCGAGGCCGTTCGCGACGGTGTTCATCGTGCCGCCGCGGAGCAGCGCGACCGCCGGGAGCGGCTCGTCACCGTAGACGCGGGCGAAGACCGTCAGCGTCGTCGTGTTGGTGCCGTCTCCGCCGCCGATGGCGAGGACCTCGAGGCGCGCCTGGCGGAATTCGTCGGCGATCTGCGCGAGCTCCTCGAGGTCATGCGCCTCACGGACGAGGCCCTGCCGACCGACCGCCGAGCGCAGGCGCGAGGTCGCCTCGGGGTCGCGGCGGTGCCGACGCGCCTTGGGATTGACGACGACGCCGATGGTCGGCCGCGTGCGATCGAGCGCGAGCGGGGGGGCGGCTGTCATCGGCTTGGTGGCCGGACGGTAGCACGCCGGTCCCGCGCGGCTCAGCGCACGGGCGCCGCCGTTTTGCGCCGCGTTGTTGACGGGATCGGCGGGCGCGCGTAGCGATGCGGCGATGCGCGCCATGGTCTTCGCTGCTGGGCTCGGGACGCGGCTCTTGCCGCTGACGAACGAGCGTCCGAAGCCGGGGGTGCCGGTCGCGAATCGCCCGCTCGCGTCGCTCGCCCTCGCGCACTTGGCCGCCGCGGGCGCCGAGCACGTCGTCGTGAACACGCACCACCTCGGCGAGCGGCTGCCGGGGCTGATGGCCGCGCACATGCCCGCGGGGCTGCGCGTCAGCTACGTGCAGGAGGCGCAGTTGCTCGGAACCGGCGGCGGGCTGCGTCATGCGGCGAGCGCGCTGCTCAGTGGCGCCGACGACGACGAGGTGATCGTCGTGATGAACGGCGACGTCGTCTTCGCGCCGGACCTGCCGCGCGCGCTCGCGCAGCACCG
>CAIUAC010000483.1 GCA_903896985.1 uncultured Sandaracinus sp. | reverse complement strand
CGCGGAATGGTGAAATAGTCGGGCCGCCGTGCCCCCCGCCGCTCCGCCTTCTGCGCCCCTCTCCGTGTCCGCGCCGTGGTCCCCCGACTCGTGGCGCGCGCTCCCCGCGCTGCATCAGCCGAGCTATCCGGACGCCGCCGCCGTCGAGCGCACGGTGCAGGCGCTGCGCGGGCTGCCGCCGCTGGTCACCTCGTGGGAGATCGAGCGCCTCAAGCAAAAGTTGGCCGAGGCGCAGCTCGGCAGGCGCTTCGTGCTCCAAGGCGGCGCGTGCGCGGAGACGCTCGCCGACTGCCGCCCGCAGGTCATCACCGACCAGCTGAAGATCCTGCTGCAGATGTCGCTCGTGCTCGTGCAGGGCAGCAAGCAGCCCGTGCTCCGCATCGGGCGCCTCGCGGGGCAGTACGCCAAGCCGCGCTCCTCGCCGACGGAGACGCGGGACGGCGTCGAGCTGCCGCAGTACCTCGGGGATCTCGTCAATCGCCCAGAGTTTACGGCCGCGGCGCGCGCGCACGATCCCGCGCAGATGCTCGCTTGCTATCAGCACGCCGCGATGACGCTCAACTTCGTCCGCGCGCTGACGGCGGGCGGCTTCGCGGACCTGCATCACCCCGAGTATTGGGACCTCTCGTTCCTCGGGCGGCACGACATGAGCGAGGAGCTGCGCGCCGAGTACTCGCGCACGAGCACGTCCCTCTCGGACGCGCTCCGCTTCATGGAGGCGATCGGCGAGACGACGGTCGATGAGCTCACGCGCGTCGAGCTCTACACCTCGCACGAGGGGCTGAACCTGCACTACGAGTCGGCGCAGACGCGCTCGGTGCCGCGGCGCGAAGGCTTCTACGACCTCTCGACGCATCTGCCGTGGATCGGCGAGCGCACGCGCGGGCTCGACGGCGCGCACCTCGAGTTCTTCCGCGGCCTCCGCAACCCCATCGGCGTGAAGGTCGGCCCGAGCGCGCGCCCGGACGAGGTCGTGCGCCTCATCGAGACGCTCAACCCGAAGGACGAGCGGGGGAAGCTCGTGCTGATCGCGCGCCTCGGCGCAGAGCGCGTCGCCGACGCGCTGCCGCCGCTCGTCGAGGCGGTGCGCGCCGCCGGGCGCACCGTGCTCTGGCTGAGCGATCCGATGCACGGCAACACGCGCACGACCGCTTCAGGCCGAAAAACGCGCGACTTCGCCGACATCGTGCGCGAGCTCGAGGCGAGCTTCGACGCGCACGAGGCGCTCGGCTCGCACCTCGGCGGCGTGCACTTCGAGCTGACCGGCGAGGACGTCACCGAGTGCGTCGGCGGCGGGCTGACGGAGGCCGATCTCGACACGCGCTACGAGAGCCTCTGCGACCCGCGCCTCAACTACCGGCAGGCGCTCGAGATGGCGTTCGTGATGGCGCGCCGCATGGCCAAGACGCCGCGCAGGCCGACCGTGCCGCCGCTCTGAGGGCCGTCAGCCTCGCGGGGCCTCGAGCCCTTCGAGCACCGCGCGCGCCGCGTCGCGCGCCTGCACACGCAGCTCCGGGACGGCGGTCGACTCGCACGCTTGCGGCTTGCGCAAGGTCCCGACGACGACGAGGTCCGAGCGCGTCGCGCCGCGCACGCGGGCGCGCCCGTCGTCATCCGTCAGGACGCCGAGGCCGAGCGAGTCCGCCTCGAGCAGACCGCGCTCGAGCAGCGACGCGACGATCGGATCGGGCCGACCCGTGCCTGGTCCGGTGCAGTTGACGACCCACGCCGCGCGGAGCGTCTCGCTCGTCTCGGCACCTCGCGCGCGCACCTCGAGCGCGACGCCCTCCGCGTCCGCGCGGGCCGCGACGACGCGCGCCGCCATCGTGCGGAACGTGCCGCGCGCCGTGAGCTCATCGACGAGCGTCCCCACGCCCGGCGACATCCGATGCCGGCGCACCTCCCAGAACGCGCGCGCGTGACGCAGGAAGCGCTTGGCCTCGACGGTCGAGAGGGCGCGCCAGGTGCGCGCGGTGTCAGCGCGCAGGCCATCGATCACGGCGCGCCAGTCCTGCCCCGCGCCGTCGGCGCGCTCGACCGCCGAGCGGAGCGCGCGGACGAGGTCGAGCGTCGTCGGCCCGCCCTCGGACGCGAGCAGCGG
>CAIUAC010000482.1 GCA_903896985.1 uncultured Sandaracinus sp. | reverse complement strand
GTCCGGAGTGAGGCCGCCCGGCACCCAATCGTGCGCGGAGATACGGACCGAGATCGGGCGCTCCGACGGCCACGCGGCGCGCACGGCGGCGAACACCTCGAGCGGATAGCGGAGGCGGTTCTCGAGGCTGCCGCCGTACTCGTCCGTGCGTCGGTTGGCCAGCGGCGAGAGGAAGCTCGAGAGCAGATAGCCGTGCGCGCAGTGCAGCTCGAGCCAGTCGAAGCCCGCCTCGGCGGCGGCGCGCGTGCTCGTGACGAACTGCGCCGTCACGGACTCCATCTCGGCCCGCGTCATGGCGCGCGCGGTCTGGCTGATGCCCGCGAGATACTGCTGCTCAGAGGCCGCCCTCAGCGGCCAATTCCCGCTCTCGAGGGGCTGGTCGGTGCCCTCCCAGGCGACGCGCGTCGAGCCCTTGGCGCCCGAGTGCCCAAGCTGCACGGCGAGCTTGGCGTCGGTGTGCCCGTGCACCCAGTCGACGATGCGCTTCCACGCCGCCGTGTGCTCCGGCGCGTAGAGTCCGGGGCAGCCTGGCGTGATGCGCGCGTCGGCGCTCACACAGGTCATCTCGGCGACGACCATCGCCGCGCCGCCCATCGCGCGCGCGCCGAGGTGCACGAGGTGGTAGTCGCCGACGACGCCGTCGACGGCGGAGTATTGCGCCATCGGAGAGACCAGCACTCGGTTCTTGAGCGTCACGCCGCGCACCGTGTAGGGCGTGAACATCGGGGGCGGCGCGGCTCGGTCGTCCGGCACCTCGAGCCCCGCGCGCCGCGCGAACCAGCGCTCGAAGTCCCCGAGCCACGCGGCGTCGCGCAGGCGCAGGTTCTCGTGGCTGATGCGCTGACTGCGCGTGAGCATCGAGTACATGAACTGCGGCGCGTCGAGCTGATCGCAGTAGCGCTCACCGCAGGCTTCGAACCACTCCATCGCGTTCCACGCGGCGTTCTGCAGGCGCAGCACGTCGACCGTGCGCAGCGCCTGATAGCGCGCGAGCACCGCCGGGATGGTCTCTGCGCCGCCCTTTGCCTCGCCGAACAGGCGCGTCAATTCGATCGCGTCCTCGATCGCGAGCTTGGTGCCCGAGCCGATGGCGAAGTGCGCCGTGTGCACCGCGTCGCCCATCAGCACGACGTGGCTATGACCGTTGAAGTGCGACCACTGCTCGCACTTCACGCGCTGGAAATTCAACCACGCGGACCCACGCAGATGCCGCGCGTTGGTCATCAGCTTCGCGCCGTCGAGGTTCTTCGCGAACAGCCGCTCACAGAACGCGATGGACTGCTCTTGATCTGCTCGGTCGAGGCCGTGCGCCAGCCAGACGTGCTCCGGGCACTCGACGATGAAGGTCGTCGTGGTCTCGTCGAACTTGTAGATGTGCGCCTGAAACCAGCCGTGCTCGGTCTTCTCGAACAAGAACGTGAAGGCGTCGTAGAGCTTGTGCGTGCCGAGCCAGATGAAGCGATTGGGCCGCAGCGCGAGGTCCGGTTTGAACACGGCCTCGTACTGCGCCCGAATGCGCGAGTTGATGCCGTCGCTCGCGATGATCAGGTCGGCGTCGGGATACTGAGTGTCGGACTCGACGTCGACCTCGAACACCAGCTCGACCCCGAGCTCCTCACAGCGGCGCTGCAGGATGTTCAGGAGACGCTTGCGACCAATCCCCACGAAACCATGCCCGCCGGAGCGGATCACCTCGCCCTTGAAGTGCAGCTCGATGTCGTCCCAGTGGTTGAGCGCGAGCTGGATCTCCGCGGCGGTGGGCGGGTCCCACACGCGCATATTGTCCATCGTCGCGTCCGAGAACACGACGCCCCAACCGAAGGTGTCGTAGGGCTTGTTACGCTCGACGACGACGACGTCGTGCGCCGGGTTCTGCTGCTTCATCAGCAGCGCGAAGTAGAGGCCCGCGGGGCCTCCTCCGATGCACACGAGCTTCATGGCGGCTGCAGCCTCCGGCGGAGAGTTGCAACTACTTTAGACTTGAAGCTTTAGAGATCAAGCTTTTTCGGCTGCCTCGAGCGCGCCGCGCGGGAAGTAGCGCCGCTGCGCCCAGAGCGACACGTGCACGAGGCCGATCAGCGCGGGCACCTCGACGAGCGGCCCGATCACCGCGGCGAACGCGGCGCCGCTGTGGATGCCGAAGCTCGCGATGGCGACCGCGATCGCCAGCTCGAAGTTGTTGGACGCCGCCGTGAACGAGAGCGTCGCGGACTGCGCGTAGTCCGCCCCGACGCGCTTGCTCATGAAGAACGACACCGCGAACATCACGAGGAAGTAGATCAGCAGCGGCGCCGCGATGCGGAGCACATCGAGCGGAAGCTGCACGATCGCCTCGCCCTTCAGCGAGAACATCACGACGATGGTGAAGAGCAGCGCCACGAGCGTGAGCGGGCTGATGCGCGGCACGAACGAGCGCTCGTACCAGTCGCGCCCCTTCGCCCGGACGAGCACGCGGCGAGAGAGAAACCCCGCTGCGAAGGGCACGCCGAGGTAGATCGCGACGCTCTTGGCGATGTCCCCGATCGCGATGTGCACGACGGCTCCCTCGAGCCCGAGCCAGGTCGGCAGCAGCGTCGCGAAGAAGTAGGCGTACACGGAGAAGAAGAGAACCTGGAAGATCGAGTTGAACGCGACGAGCCCGGCGCAGTACTCGGTGTCGCCCTTCGCGAGGTCGTTCCACACGATGACCATCGCGATGCAGCGCGCGAGGCCGATCAGGATGAGGCCGAGCATGTACTCGGGCTTGTCGCGCAGGAACACGACCGCGAGGCCGAACATCAGCAGCGGGCCGACGACCCAGTTCTGCACGAGCGAGAGCGTGAGCACGCGCTTGTTGCGGAAGACCTTGCCGAGCTCCTCGTAGCGAACCTTCGCGAGGGGCGGATACATCATCAGGATCAGCCCGACCGCGATCGGGATGCTCGTCGTGCCGACGCTCATGCGCTCGAGCGCCGCCGTGAAGCCGGGCGCCACGAAGCCGAGCCCGACGCCTACGCCCATCGCCGCGAAGATCCAGACCGTCAGATAGCGGTCGAGGAAGGACAGCCGCCCGGCCACGCCCGTCGCCTCGCTCACAGCGCGACCGCCTCGAGCTGCGCCGCCTTGGCGTCCGGATGAACGAGATCGAGGCGCGGCAGCGCGAGCTGATCCGACCAAGGCACGACGACGGCGCGCGCGCAGAGGGCGCGCACCTCCTCGTGAAAGCGCGCCTCGTTCGCGCGACGCCGCACCAGCATCGGGTCGGTCACCACGAGCGGCAGCAGGCTCTGGTTCACGACCCACGCGAAGGGGAGAATCTCTGCGCGCGCGAGGTCGCGCTGCAGCTGCGCGGCTTCGTGCACGGGCGTCGCCTCCGGGAGCGTGACGAGGAGGATCTTCGTGAACGCGGGGTCGCGCAGGCGCGGCAGCAATCGCCGCACCTCCTCGGGCGCGGTGCCCACCGTGCGCAGGACCTCGCGGTGATACGACTCGGCCGCGTCGAGGAGCAGCAGCGTGTGGCCCGTCGGCGCGGTGTCGATGACGACGAAGCCGTGCGCGCCCTCGTCGACGATGCGCGCGAACGCTCGAAACACTGCGATCTCCTCGGTGCACGGGCTCCGCAGGTCCTCCTCGAGGAGCGCGCGACCGGCCGCGTCGAGGTTGGCGCCGGCGGTGCGCAGCACCTCCTCCGAGTACGCGCGCGTCTCCGCCGCGGGATCGATGCGGCTGATGCGAATCCCTTGCACGGCAGCGCCGAGCGCCTCGGCGATGTGCGCGGCGGGATCGGTCGTCGTCAGGTGGACCGCGTGCCCTCGATGCGCGAGCTCGACGGCGAGGCTGACCGCGACGTTGGTCTTGCCGACGCCGCCCTTGCCCATCGTCATGATCACGCCGCGACCGCCGGCTTCGAGCTCAGGGATCAGCGTCGCGAGGGGCGGAAGCGGCACGCCAGCGACCGCGCTGCTGCTCACCTCGAGCGTGCTCGACGGCGCCGCGCCTCCCGCGCCGAAGAGCTGCCGCAGCGCCTCGATGCCGACGAGGCCGAACGGCAGCAGCGGCAGGTCCGTGCGAGCGAGCGCGCCGAGCGCCACGGGCATCCCCGCGAGCGCCTGCTCCCCGCGCCGCTGCATGGCGACGGCGATCGGGTCGCGCGGATCCTCCGCGCGGAAGATGCCGTTGATCACCAGCTCCTGCCGATGGATGCCGAGGCCCGCGAGCTCGCGCCGCGTGCGCTCGGCCTCGGTCAGCGTCGAGCGCTCTGCCCGCGCCACCAGCACGAGCGCCGTCCGCGCGCCGTCGATCAGCGCCGCGCGCGAGGCGTCGTAGAGCGCCTGCTGCGCCTTCAGCCCGGCGAGCGGGCCGAGGCACGAGGTACCGCCGACGTTCGCCTCCAGAAAGCCCGTCCACGCGGCGGGCAGCTCGAGCAGGCGCAGCGTGTGCCCCGTCGGCGCGGTGTCGAAGACGAGGTGCTCGAAGTCGGGCGCCGCGCCCTCATCCCCGAGCAGCTTCGAGAACTCGTCGAACGCCGCGATCTCGACGGTGCACGCGCCCGAGAGCTGCTCCTCGATGCTGCGCACCGCAGCCTCCGGCAGCACGCCCCGATACGGCCCGACCATGCGCTCGCGGTAGGCGTGCGCCGCCGCCTCGGGGTCGATGTTCAGCGCGGACAGCCGCGGCACACCGGCGATGGGCACGGGCGTCGAGCCGAGCGCCGTCTCGAGCACCTCGTCGAGGTTGGACGCCGGATCCGTGCTGACGAGCAGCACGCGCCGACCACGCTCCGCGAGCGCGATGGCCGTCGCGCAGGCGACGCTGGTCTTGCCGACGCCGCCCTTTCCCGTGAAGAACAGGTTCCGCGGAGCGCGCTCGAGAAAGTCCATGGTTCCCTTTCAACAGCAGCTGGTCTTGGACTTCACACCCGTACTCGGCCCGCAGCAGCCCGTCGAGGCGGCGGGCGCGACGTCGAGCTTGCGGACGACGACGCCCGCGAGCGCGGCGAGCGTCTCGCGCGAGGGATACGAGCCCTCGACGGCGATGCGGTCGCCGACGAGCACGAGCGGCAGGACCTCGTTGCCGCGCGCGAGCGCCTCCCGCACGGCGGCGGTCTCGGCGAACGCGCCCGGCTGCTGCGCGAGGTTGAAGCGCTCGACCGTCGCGCCCTGCTTCTGAAGCCAGTCGACGTCGGCGGCGAAGCGCGCGAGCTCGGGGTCGACGCTCGGGCCGCAAACACCGGTGGAACAGCACATGGCGGGGTCGAAGACGCGGATGGTCACGGACATGGGAGTGGCCTTTCGGTTATCTGCGAACGACGATTTTGCGCGCGCACGCCGAGCGTCACACGCCTCCGACGAGGGCCTTGAGACGCCGCAGCGCCCGCGGCTCGACGCAGTAGCAGACGCGCGGACCGTCGACGTCGCCGCGGATCAGCCCGGCGTCCTTCAGCACCTTCAGGTGCTGCGAGACGGTCGACTGCGCGAGCGGCAATTCTTCGACGATATCCCCGCAGACGCAGGCGTTCCTGCGCACGAGGATGCGCAGGATCTTCACGCGCGCCGGGTGCCCGAGGGCCTTCGAGAGGCTCGCGAGCTCCTGATCCGCCTCGTCCCCCTCGATGGGCCGGAGGTCCGCCTGCTCGTTCGCTGGCGGGCAGCAAGGCTCGATCGAGGGGGGCGTCGCCTTCATCGTAGGGAGACGATAGGACGGGAGCCCAGCCGGGTCAACCGCCGTCGAGCCGGAGCGCCCACGAGGCGGTCCATGACCTCGAGCACGAGGCGCGCACGGTCCTCGGTGCTGCGCGCTTGGTCGCCCCGCGCTCCGCGCCAGCCGTCACCCGCCTCGATCTCCCGATCACGCGACGACGAGAAACTGCCCCATCAGTCCGCCGTCTTCGTGGTTCGCCATGTGGCAGTGGTACATGAACGCGTCGGTCGGGCTCGCGTAGTCGTCGAAGCGCGCGACGAAGCTCACCGACTCGCCGATGCGGACGAAGAACGTGTCCTTCCACCCGCGCTCGTGCTCGGGGACGGGCCCGGTGCTGCGGGACACGATCGCGAACTGCACGTCGTGGATGTGGAACGAGTGCCCGAAGATCCGCCCGTTGGCCACGGTCCACTGCTCGATGGCGTTCAGCGTCACGGTCTGGTTGATGGTCGCGTGGTCGAAGCCGACACCGTCGAACGTGAAGGGCGTTCCAGGGCCCATGTCGGTGATGTTCAGCGTGCGGGCGTTGGTCGCGTCGGCCGCGGTCCAGTAGGTGTTAGCGACCAGCGTCGCGGGCAGCGCCGTGATTCCATCCGTCGTGGCGGCGGCTACGTTGATGCGCAGCACGTCGAACGTGGTGTTGTTGAGCAGACTCCCGAACTCACCGGACGTCGCCGTCTCGCCGCCGGGGAAGCCGAACGGCTGTCCGCGATTGAACGACTGCAGCGTCAGCGACGCGCCGATGGCCTCGGCGGTGAGGTCCACCAGGAGCTCGTATCGCTCCCCGGGCGCCATCAGCAGCCGCGTGACGGCCACGGGCGCGCTCAGCAACCCGCCGTCCGTGCCGATCACGTGGAAGGTGCGGCCATCGGCGAAGCCGAGGTCGTAGGCCCGCTCGATCTCCGCGTTCAGGATGCGCAGGCGAACGAACTGCGCGGGCAGCGCGACCTCGGCGTTCGGCGTCCCGTTCGCCAGCAGGTAGTCGCCGTAGATCGTCGCGGTGCTGATGCTGTTGTCCGCGTTGAAGCGGCGGCTCGTCAGCACGAGCGGGAGGTCGTCGACGCCGTACGTCCGCGGGAGCGGGAGCGCGGCCTCGGCGGCGTCGCGCACGATGATGAAGCCGCCGGCGCCGAGGTTCAGCTGCGCCATCGTCGTCATGTGCAGGTGCGGGTGATACCAGTACGTCCCTGCGTTGTTCTTCACCTCGAACGACGGCGACCACGTCGCGCCCGGCGCGATGACCTGATGAGGCCCGCCGTCCATCCCTGCCGGCAGGTGCACGCCATGCCAGTGCGTGGTGGTGTCCTCCGTGAGATGGTTGGTGACGTCGATCCGCACGGTCTCGCCCTTCGTCAGGAGCAGCGTCGGCCCCCAGAGCTCCCCCCCGTTGTACGCATACGTGGGAGTCGCGGCGCCCGCCCTCAGCTGCTTCGACGACGGCGCGAGCGACAGCGCGAGGTCAGCGCCGCTCAGCGTCGGCGGGATCCAGAGCGGGTTGAACCCCGGCGTGCCGCCCCCCGCGTCTGCGTCGGTGCCGGCGTCTGCCGTGACGCCACCGTCAGTATCCTTGCCGGAGCCACCGCACGCCGTGAGGAGCAGCGCGCTGCCGAGCCCCAGCATGAACTCGCGCCGATGGAGGGCGCCGACGGGGGGAGTCGTGTCGTCCTCGGGGGGCGCTCCAGAAACCGCAGTGAACAGACGCGGAAGGATTGACATCTCGTGACTTTTCTTTCTGTTTCTCAGGGGTGGCAGAGGTGCATTGCGGTGTCGCACAGGAGCATCGCGGGACAGTCAGTGCCTGTGTTGCCAGTGGCTGCGTCCGAGATCGTCCCGTCACCGACGTCGTGGTCCTTGATCCACATGACGCCAGTGAGGTCGTCGGTGACGGTGCCGTCCCCGTTGTCCGTATAGGAGGCTTGGAGCCCGGTGTAGGCGGCGTCTTGGCCATAGAAGGCCGCGCCGGCGGCGGGCGCAGTGATCTCAGCGGCGTCGTCGAAGTGCCGAGTCTGGCCGGTGTCGACGATCGGAGCGTCAGCGCCCGCGTCAGTGCCGGGACTGGAAGTCGACGCGCCTGGGTCGCACGCTGAAAACGGCAGCGCGGCGGAGGCCAGCATTGGACTCGCCATCGAAGTTCGCTGCATCATGGGGAGTCCCTTCAGTCGGCCAGGCAGGCTGCACGGTCCCCTCCTCGAGGGTCGGTGGCCCGACAGGCGTCAGAGGTACGCGTGAAACCTTGCGTAGCCCTGAAGTCGCAGGACGGGACGGGCGCAGCCGCGCGCGAGGCCGGCGCAAGGTCCGCTCAAGGTCTGCGTGGTAAACGGGAGCGATGGGTGTCGTGCTCCTCATCGAGGATGATGAAGCCTTGGGCAGGCAGGTCGTCGACCAGCTCGAGGCCGCAGGTTTCTCTACGGTGTGGTGGCGGCGTGGTCGGCTGATCGACGCGGCCGACTATCGCGAGATCGTGCTCGTGATCCTCGACCTGATGCTGCCCGGCGTGCCTGGACTCGACATCCTCGCGCAGCTCCGGAAGGACTCCGATGTGCCGGTGCTCGTGCTGAGCGCGCGGCAGGACAGCAACGACAAGGTGCAGGCGCTGAAGCTCGGGGCCGATGACTACGTCACCAAGCCGTTCTGGCCCGAGGAGCTGATCGAGCGAGTGCGCGCGCGGCTGCGCCGCTTCGTGATCGACAGGTCCTCGCAGGTGAAGCGCGGCGGGCTCTTGATCGACGGAGGCAAGCGCGAGGTGACCGTCGACGGGAAGTCGCTCGAGCTGACGCGCGCGGAGCTCGACCTGCTGCTCGCGCTGGCGCATCGCGTCGGGGAGCCAGTGTCGCGGCGGTGGCTGCTCGCGAACGTCCTCGACCCCGAGAAAGAGGCCACGGAGCGGACGCTCGACGTGCACGTCAGCCGCCTCCGGAAGAAGCTCGGCGACAGCACGGTGATCGAGACCATCTGGGGGATCGGCTATCGCCTGCGCAAGGAGGCCGAGTGACCCTCCGGCTGCGTTTGATCCTGACGACCTTGGCGGCTGGCGTGCCGGCGCTGATCGCCCTGTGGTTTGCGGGCAATTCGATCAGGGACGCGTCGGACGATGACCTCTTCAACGCGATGGTCCTCGCGCACTTCTCGCCCGCCGCGCTCGACGCGTGCGAGGCGGCGCCGCCGACGGCCCGCGTCGGCATCCCGCTGCCTGCGCTGAAGCGCGGCGCGTTTCACGCCTTCGGGGAGGCGTCGGAGCTGCTCGTGTTCACGTACGACCGGGCCGGCAGGAGCAGTCAGCGCGACGCCTTGGCGCTGCCGCCGGAGGCGCTCGCGGAGGTACGACGGGGACCGCTTGGACGCTCGGTCGACGTGATGATCGCAGGGCAGCGGCACCTGCTTTTGGCGCTGCCGCGTGAGCGTGGGCCGTGCGCGCTGGCGCTCACCGCGACGCCGCGCGTCGGGCCGCTGGGGCCGCCGCCGCACGAGCTGCTCGTGCCGCTCGCGCTCGCGCTTCTTGCGGGGCTCGTCGGGATCTGGCCCGTGGTGCGGCGCATTCGCTCGATGACGCTGGCGGTGCGCCGCTGGGACCAAGCCGCGCCGCTCGGCTTGCCGCGCGACGTCGGGAGCGATGAGCTCAGCGAGCTCTCGCGGGCGCTCACCGACTCTGCCGAGACGAATCGCCGTCAGCACGCGGCGCTCGTCGCGCGCGAGAAGGCGCTGCTCGAGTTCATCGAGAACACGACCCACGACCTCGCGACGCCGCTGACGGTGCTCCAGGGGAGCCTGAGCGCGCTGGCCAAGGCGCACAGCTCGGACGCGGTGCGCCAGGCGATGACGGAGGCGCAGTACCTCGGCGCGCTGCTCGGGAATCTCGCCGTGTCGGCGAAGTTCGAGGCGGCGGCGCAGGTGGAGACGACCCTCGACCTGAGGGACGTCGTCTCCCGCGTCGTCGACCGGCATCGCGCCATGGCCCAATGGCTCGGGGTCGAGATCGAGCGCTCGATCCCCGAGGAGCCCTTGCTCGCGCTCGGTGATCCGACGTTCACCGAGCGGGCGCTCGCCAACCTCGTCGAGAACGCCACGCGCCACAACGTGAGCGGCGGGCACGTGGCGGTCGTCCTCGAGTCGGAGGGTGGTGAGTTTGTGCTGCGCGTCTTGGACGACGGCCCCGGGCTCACGCGGGAGGAATGCGAGCGCGCGCTCCGGTGGGACGAGCCGAGCGACGCAGCACGCACGCGCAGCACTGTCGGCGGGCTCGGGCTCGCGATCGTCGCCCGCGTCGCGCAGCTGCAAAAATGGCGCTTCGCGCTGACGCCTGGGGAGTCTGGCGGGCTCGTGGCCGAGCTTCGCGGTCCGGTGGTGTGACGACGAGAACGGCCCCGGAGATCGCGCTCGAGGGCCGTCGTGGAGCTCTGATGCGCACGAGGTGTGCGCGGGGAACGAGGGGCTCTGAGCGCGGGAGTCGAACGCTTGGCGGCGGCCTCTGAGCCCGCGCCGCAGCCGAGCGAGGCGAGGAGCGTGGCGGCAAGCAGAAGCGCGACGACGCGAGGCATCATCACGAGACGGTAGCGGGCGACGTCCTCAGGGACTCGCGGCGGCACCTCGCGGCGCCCGCGCCTAATGACGCAGCGCCCACCACGCGAAGAATGCGGCGACGCCGACTGCCGCGTACACCGCCACTCCCGGCACGCCGAGCGGGTGCACGATCGACAGCACTCGATAGTGCCAGTCACACCACGCCCCCGTGTAGCCGACCGCGCCAGGGAAATGGCGCGTATGGCCAGGCTTGCCGCACCACGAGCAGCGCCCGCAGTAGCCGCGCGGCAGGTCCTGTCGCTCCAACAGCGCGGGGCTGCGCTCCCAGAGGTCGCAGAAACAGCCGCGCGCATCGGCCGCGCCCTTCGTCGGCGGCGTGGGCCTCACCATGAGCGCCTCCGCGCCGGGCAGCGGCCGCCCCTCGAGCCCGTCGAGCACCGCGCGCCTCGCCTCGCTGGCCTCACGCGATGCCTCCCTCGGCGATGAGCGTCGCCGCGCGAATGGCCCCCTGCTCTGCGCGAACGAGCTGCCCAATCGCCGCGGCGCGCTCACGGAGCGTGTCACTCGTAGTGGCCAGTCCGATCGCGTCTGAGAGCCGCTTGGCCGTGAGTCTGTTGCGTGAGAGCGGGGTCGGCCCAACACCCAACTGGCGCACGCGGGACGCCCAAAAGGGCTGATCTCCGTGGAAGGGCACGACGACCGCCGGCACACCCGCGCGCACCGCCGCGGCCGTGGTGCCCGCGCCGCCGTGATGAACGACCGCCCGGCAGCGCGGATAGAGCCACGAGTGCGGGACTCCGCTGAGCGTGATGACGTCCCGAGAGAGCCTCTCCGGCGCGAGCCCCGCCCATCCCGACAACAGCACGAGTCGGACGCCCGCCGCCTTCGCCGCGTCGAGCACCATCGCGCTGAGCGCCTCCGGCTTCTCGGTGCCCATGCTGCCGAAGCCGACGCACACCGGCGGCGGACCGTCGTCGAGAAACTGAGCCAAATCGTCCGGCGGCGTGAAGGTGCTGGCCTCCTCGACGAACCAGAAGCCCGTCACCTGCACGTCGCTCGCCCACTCCGCGGGACGCGGCAAGAACGCCTCGCTGAAGCCGTAGACGAGCGGCCCCGGGAGCAACCCCGCGTGCGCGCTCGGCAGCAGCGGCGCTGATTTCGCTCCAAGGAGCTCGACGCACGCGTCGTTGGCCGACGCGCGCACCGTGAGCCATAGGGCGGCGCGCGTGAGTCGGTGCGAGAGCCGTCGCGACACGCTCCCAGAATCCAGGCCTGGAAAGAGCGCGCCGGGAAACGCCGAGGTCGTCGTGAGTGGCACGTTGAACGCCTGGATGACGGGCACTCCGAGCTTCTTCGAGATCGCGTCGGCGACGAGGGCCGTGCTGAAGTTCGTCACGAGGACGTCGGCTTCACGCGACGCGTCGAGCCCGCGCTGAGCCAGCGAGCGCGCTGAGCGCTTGGCGATCTCCGCGAATTGTCGGAACGAGCGGATGAGCCCGCCGCCCTCGACGGCGCGACTCGTCTCTACCCGGCGGAGCTCGGCGGCGACGTCGAGGGGGAGCGTCACGACCTCCAGCCCGTAGCCGCGCACCAGCGCCTCGTGGTCGCTCGTGGTGACGATCGTGCACTCGTGCCCGAGCGTCCGGAGCGCTTGGCCGAGCGCGACATACGGCTGCACATCGCCGCGACTTCCGGGGGCGAGGATCGCGGCTCTCATGGGTGACTCGGAGACATCGCTGCGCTCGTCGCAGCATCGTTCGAGGGGTCGCGGCGCGCAACTCGTCGTGCCGCGCCGCCCTGGTTTCTGTCACCGTATGCCCATGGCCAAAGTGACTGGGATCGGCGGGGTGTTCTTCAAGTCGAGGTCGGAGCCCAAGGCGCTCGCGGCGTGGTACGCGCGGCACCTGGGGCTGGCGCTCGAGCCCTGGGGCGGCGCGGTCTTGCGGTGGCCCGACGACCACGCGGGCGATGGCGGGGCCACCGTCTGGCACGTCGCGGACGAGGGCACTGACTGGTTCAGCCCGAGCGACTCGAGCTTCATGATCAACTACCGCGTCGACGACCTCGACGGACTGCTCGCGCAGCTACGCGCCGACGGAGTGACCGTCGTGAAGGGGCCAGAGTCCCACGAGAATGGGCACTTCGCGTGGATCCTCGATCCCGACGGCAACAAGCTCGAGCTCTGGCAGCCGGTCGTCTCGGGCGAGAAGCGCGAAGAGGGGTGATCACCCCACCCCCGCCGCGACCCGCTCCGCGCCCTCGCCCCGCTCCGCGCCCCGCTCGCCCCGCTCGCCCCGCTCGCGCCCTTCCCGCGCCCGTCGCAGCTCGCTCTGTGTCATCGGCCCGCGCAAATACGACATGGCC
>CAIUAC010000481.1 GCA_903896985.1 uncultured Sandaracinus sp. | reverse complement strand
CGGCGCGAGCGGCTCGACAATCCTACTCAGCTGAAAGCGACGGAGGGCGCCATCGGGTGCCGTGACGTCTTTCTGATTCAAGGGCCCCCGGGGACTGGCAAGACCTCTGTGATCGTGAGCGCGATCGACGAACTCATGGCACGGCGGGGCAGTACACGGCGCCTCCGGGTGCTCATCTCGTCGACCCAGAACGACGCGGTGGACAACGTGGTCGATGGCGTCCGGGCCCGCTTTCTCGACAAGGTGCTCGTACATCGCGTCCCCCGTGATAGCGCCGAGCGCGCGAAGCATGACCGCGGCATGCGAGATGCCCGAAGAGACCTGACGGCGAAGCTGGCGCAGCACGGGGGCAACGAAGGGCACGGCCTCGCGCTCGAGGAGGTGGGACTTGCCATCTCGCGGCTGGAGTCCGCGCTCGCTGACGCGGCCGATTCTCCCGACCAGTGGAGTCAATCGCTCGACGCACTCTCCTTGCCTCCCCTGGAGGCCTTCGTTCCGCTCGAGGCAGAACGCGGGGCGCTCCGTGACGCGCTGCACGCTCTCCCAAGGGCGGCACTCGCGCCCCCCGCGGTCCCGGTGCATGACTCCTCCGTGGGGCACCCGCTACGACTCCTCCTCGCGCGGGGGCTCGACGAACGTGCGCTCCGAGAGGCGCAGCTCCTCGCGGCGACGATGGGTGACGCATCGGGTGTACCCACGGACGTCATCGCCATGTTTATCGATCTCGTGAGCCACGCCGAGCGCGCTCAGCGACGGGGGCGGTCGCTTGCGCCCTTCGCCTCAGAGTGGGAGGCGCTCCGAGACCGGCTCCCAGCGGCCGAGTCCTCGGCCGCGGAGCAACCTGCGCGCCCTCCCACCCCTGTCGATGAGGTCCGCGAAGCTCTGTGGCGCTGGGCGGCCGCCTGCCGGACCGTCTGGAGCGGCGTGCTCCGCGCACCCGCGGCTACGCCCGCGGAGGTGCGCAGGCGACTGTCGCTCGCGCTCGAGCGCTCGCCGTCCACCTGGCGGGACATCAGCGAGCGCTACGCAGACGTGGTGGCTGCCACGTGTCAGAAGGCAGGCGACCTGCCCCTCGACGAGCCCTTCGATATTGCCTTCATCGACGAGGCCGGTCGGGCCAGTCCGCTGGATCTGCTGATACCGATGCTCCGCGCGCGACGCGTTGTGCTCGTGGGGGATCAGCAGCAGTTACCTCCTCACGTCGACGACGAACTCCTCAAGCTCGCGGAGATGGCGCGATCACTCCCCGTCAATCCCGCGGAGGTCACCCTCTTCGGACGGCTGTTCGAAGCCCTGCCGGACGCCAACCGCGTTCGACTGAACATGCAGTACCGCTCGCACGCGGTGATCGGGCGCCTCGTGAGCGATCTATTCTACGAAGGCACCGTGGAGAGCTGGTACTCAGGCGCGAGAACAGCTGAGCGCGCGCCGCAGTGGGGGCTCTTCGAGGACGCTCCGCTCGTCTGGATCGCGACCGGGGAGCGGGGCCGCGACGCTCACGAAGACAACGACACGGAGCTCGAGTTCATCGACCGGATACTAGGACGCTTCCGGCGTCGGGGGGCCGACCTACGGACGGCGCGCGGGCCGCTGGTGGGCGTCATCACATTCTATCGGAAGCAGTGTGAGCGAATCCTTGAGTTGGTTAGCAGGCACGGCTTGAGCGAGGACGAGGTTCAGGTGGGCACCGTGGACTCTTTCCAGGGCAAGGAGTTCCCCCTCGTGATCCTTTCGACGGTCAAGCGTCAGCGGACTGGCGCCATTGGCTTTCTCGCGAGCGCGAACCGGGCCAACGTGGCCTTCTCGCGCGCCCAGCGTCAGCTGGTGGTTCTCGGGGACGCGCCGACGTTCGAGCGGTGGGAAGAGCGAAACCCAGGGCGGGCGAGTCCTTATCTCGAGGCGTGGCGTCGTGCTCGGCAGCTCACGGAGAGTGAAGCCCGTGTGGAGTTGTCCGTATGAAGCGCGACTACATCGAGATCAGTGGATGGGCGATCTCCGTTTCGCTCGTCTTCGAGGAGCGGCAGCCCGCCGACGCGCTTCAGCGAGCGATTCTCGACCTCGTGCGACTCGGCTGTGGCGCGCGCACTCAAGTCGAGGAACAGCTCGCTGGAGTTCCTCTGCCGATTCTTCGCGGTGCCATCGATGAGCTTGTCCTCGAACGCCTCCATGAGGATGAGGTGACTGGCCTGCTCACGGTGCCGGAGGAGGTGGGGGAACACCTCGTCGAGCGTCGCGAGGGCTGGGCGTTCTGGGACTCTCAGATCGCCTCGGCCATGCTCCCGATCATCTTGCTCGGCGCTTCCAGGCCGCAAAGAGACGCCCGCCAGGTCCCCGAGGGCCAGCGCCTCATCGTGGGCACCACGACCGCTACCTCGTCCGCGCCGAAGGTGGACGCGGTGGACGACGCCCTCCGGACGCTCGTGCTGCGCGACGACCTCCTGCTCGTCGACGAGCGGGGCGTGCAAGGCGACGACGCCCGCGCCCTCCGCCTTCTCTCCATCGAGCGCTCTGAGCGGCAGTGGAGCCGACAGGAGCTCGTCGTACCGTTCGAGCTGCGCCCCGCCCTCGGCGCGTCGCCGAACTTCGCTTTTTGGGAGCCGGACGTAGCCGTGTGCTCCGAGCTCCGGACCGCGCCTCTCGCGAGCGGCGCTGAGCGAGTGAGGAAGGCGATGCCTGCGACCTGGGACCTCCTCGAAGCGCTGTGGCGACAGGACCACGGCGCTCATCTGCTGCCCCTCCTGCAGCGAATCGGCTGTGACAGCCTGGAGGCCGCCCAGGCGAAGGCGGAGCGCTCCGTGTCTGATCGCCTCCGCGGCGCCACCGATGGCGAGTTCGTGACGCCTCAGCTGCGCGCGCTCGCGCGCGACGCGCTCGTCGACGCGTGGCTGCTCGATGACGAGGGGCCGCTCCGCCCCGCGCGGGCTTGGTCGGCCGTGCTCGAGGTGCTCGCTCAGCGCCTCCTGGCGCGGGTGGGCCGGGCAGCGCGAGCTTGGCCGAAGGAGGCCGGGCCGGACGAGGTTCGGTCGCGGCTGGAGGACCTCGGCGACCTAGGACCGAGTCGTCCGCACTTGCTGCACGCGGCGAAGCGCGCTTCGCTCCCAGCCGAACTCCGACGAAAATTCGACTCCGGCAGTGTTGGAGTGGGCGATGCCATCTCTCTGTGGGTCTTCACCGCGGTCCTCGATAGCCCCGAGCGCGAGCGCCATGCGAGCACGCTCCGTCGGCTCCCGCCGAGCTGGTGGCGTCGGATCGACCAAGCTCGCGCGTGGCGTGACGACGCGACCCACGTCCGGGCCTCAGACCTCCCCACGGCGGCCGCGTTCGAGGCGTGCATCTTCGACGTGTGGTGTGGGCTGCTGAAGGCAGCTTAGGCCACTTGGGGCGACCGTGGGGCGCAGCTGGACGTGGCGGCCTGGCGAGTTGCGTCGCGCGCCGACCGCGCACCCCTCGGCGCGAGGTCTGTCCGGAGTTCCAGACGAAGAACTACCGCTCAACCAGCAGAGAAGCATGATAGGATCCCCCGCGGTTAGTTTGCTCGTCGTCGCAGAGCACGGGCAGCCGTTCACGTGGTGCTGGTACTGCGTTGACGACTTTGCGGACACTATTCGCGGGGGTAGCGAGGGACACGATGAAGGCAGCGTTGTTAGATGAACTCGACACGATCGCCTACCTCTACCGGCAGAGTCTCTACCGGGATGTCTGTGTCCGGTCCGGCGTCCTGCTTGAGAGCCACCTTCACTGTCTCACACTGCATTGCGCTCATTAGAAGAATTCTTCGTCATTCT
>CAIUAC010000480.1 GCA_903896985.1 uncultured Sandaracinus sp. | reverse complement strand
GCTCGCCGTGCTCCAGCAGCGGATGGCTCGCCTCGCGGGCGCGGCCGGCGCGAAGGACACCGAGCTCGAGTGGTACAAGGTCGCGCTCGACAGCGACAAGAACAACGGCGACATCGCCGCTGACCTCGCGGAGCTCGCGATGGAGCTCGGCGATGGCGACACCGCGCTGAAGGCGCTCCGCGCGATCACGCTGATGAAGCAGGCGGGGCGGATGTCGAAGGCGGTGGCGTTCCTCCGGCAGGCGCAGATCTCCCATCAAAAGGGCGACTCGCGCCGCGCGATCCTCTGGGCCCGTAAGGCCAAGGAAGAGGACCCGGGCCTCACCGAAGCGGACGACTTCCTGCGCGAGCTCGGCGAACACTGAGCGCGCGCGAGGCCCCGCAGCGAGCGCGCCGCCCCTGGCCCGGCGGCGCGCCTCGGTGCAGGCTCGCGCGATGACTCGCTTCTACTCCAGCGCTCGCTCCCTCTCACTTCTGCTCTGCTTCGCCGCCGCGCTCGCCGCGTGCGGTGGCGACGACGCGCCGCCGACGTCGGCCGATCTCGGCGTCGACTCGAGCACGGCCGATCTCGGCGCCGTCGACGCGGCGACGCCGGAGGACGGCGCGACGCCTGACGACGCAGCGACTCCGAGCGACGCAGCGGTGCCTGACGACGCAGCGACGCCCGACGACGCTAGCGTCGACGTCGACGCTGGCCTCGTCGTCGACGCGGGCCCGACGCCGGCCTGCGACCCCGAGCTCGGCGCTGCCTGCGACCCGACGACGGGCTGCACCGGTGGCTACGAATGCGGCAACGGCCGCTGCATCCCGCAGGCGCGCGCGATCTGTGGCGGCTTCGTCGGCGCGACCTGCGGCGGTCCCGTAGCCGGCGACGCGACGGCGTGTCTCTACTACGCGGACGGCTCGGACTACGGGCCGTGCTTCACGCCCGCCGAGCGCGACTGCCTCTGCGCGCACCCGGCGTCGGGCTTCGTGTGCCCTTGAGCGCGCGCGGCTGAGGTGCGCGACGCTCCGCAAGCAGCCGAGGCGGACGGCGAGGCGCTCGTCGCGCCGCCCTTCGAGGAGGGCCCGCCGCCGGGGCCCCCTTGGGATCTCGCGCTCGCGGAGGCTCCGTTCGCGTTCCTCGATCTCGAGATGACGGGGCTCGACGCGAGCGCCCATCACGTCTGCGAGCTCGCCGTGCGTCGCGTGCGCGGCGGCGTCGTCGAGCGCGAGCTGGTGTCGCTCGTGCGCCCCGCCTCGGTGGTCGGCTCTTCGCAGCAAATTCACGGCCTCGACGACGCCGCGCTCGCCGAGGCGCCGACGCTCGCGTCGCTCGGAGGCGAGCTCGCCGAGGTGCTCGACGGGGCCGTGCTCGTCGGGCACGGGCTCGCGGCGGACCTGGCGTTTTTGTCGGCGGCAGCAGCGCGCGGCGAGGTCGCCGCACCGCCGCGCTTCGCGCTCGACACGCTCGTGCTCGCTCGGCGCGCCATCTTCAACGCGTCCTACAAGCTCGGGGCGCTCGCGACGGCGCTCCGGCTGCCGCCGCCCGCGCACCGCGCCCTCGCCGACGTCATCACGACGATGGCGCTCTTCGAGCACGTTCAGCGTCTGCTGCGGGCGCCGACGCCGCGCGCGCTCTGGCAGGTGCGCGCGGGCGAGGAGCGCCCGTCGATGCGGGACGATGTGCGCGCCGCGCTCGAGGGAGCCGTGGCGACGACCGGGCACGCGCGCCTCTGCTACCGCGTGCCGCACCGGCAGCCTTTCGAGGACGTGCTCGCCATCCGGCGGCTCGAGCCGGCTCACGTCGAGGGGCGTCTGCTCCGAGGTGGCAACGTGAGGCGCCTGCGCGGTGACCGCATCCTCTGGGCCGAGGTCAGCGAGCGCCCAGCGCGCTGACGGCGATTCTGCGCGGCGCACGCAATAGTCCGAGGGTGCTCGTAGTTCGGGGAGTCACGATGAGAAATGGACGGGAGCTCGGTTCGGTTCTGCGCGCGCTGCTGAGCGGCGTGCTCGGGTGTGGGATGCTCGCGGCGTGCGGCGGGGGCGTCGCCGCGACGGGCGTCGCGCATCCGGTGGAGCCGGTCGCCTCGGCGGACCCGAGCTGGAGCGACCGCGCGGTCGCGGCGTACCTCGAGGGAGACTTCGGGCGCGCCTCGGCGGCGGCGGCGAACGCGCGACAGCTCGACGCGACCGACGCCCACGCGCTCGAGGTCGCCGCGCGCGTCGCGATGGCCCGGCTCGACGGGGGGCGCGCGGTGGAGCTGCTGAGCGGCGCGCACACTCCCGCGCTCGTGAGGCTCCGCGCGCGCGCGCAGATGACGCAGGGCAACCTCGCGGAGGCGCTCGCGGACGTCGAGTCGATCGACGCGCACGAGCCCCCCGACGGCTGGACGGCGGCGATGCTGCCGGTGCTCCGCGCCGCGGCGGGGCGCCACGGCTACACGACCTCCGGCGCTGCGGAGGCGACCCTCTCGTTCGCGTCGAGCGCGCCCGACGCGCTCGCGACGGTGAGCATCGACGTCGACGGGCACGCGGTGAACGCGCTCGTCTCGACCGCAGCGGGCACGACGGTCGTCGACGACGCGGTGTCACCCGCGGGCACGGTGCTCGGCCGCGTCGCGCTCGGCGCGCTGGTCGTCGAGAGTGTGCCCGCGATCTCGCGCGATCTCGCCGACGTCTC
>CAIUAC010000479.1 GCA_903896985.1 uncultured Sandaracinus sp. | reverse complement strand
GCCCGATAGCGGCTTACGTCCTCACGCAGACCCTGCGAAATACAGGAGTATTCCTCGGGTCTGCGCTCCGGGCGCGCTCGCTCTCGGACTGTTTTTCTACGGCTCTTGAGCCGGCGCAGGACGCGCGGCGTTCGCCCGCCGCGCCGGTTACGCGGTCGGCGGCGGCTCCACCAGCGAGAGCCGCTTCAGCTCCATCGTGTGGTGCACGCCGCCGTGCTCGAGGTAGAGCGTGCCCTCGCTGACCGTGACGTTGATCGACTCCTGACGTTCGACGCCCTTGCCGATCAGCGCGTCGAGGAGCGCGACGTCGAGCGGCAGCACCTCGATGCCCTCCGCCTTGTGGATGCGCTGCCCTTGCAGCTCGCGCAGCCATGGCACCGGGTCGGTGTGCACGACGACGACGACGTGCCCGCTCGCCTTCGACGCCTTGTGCAGGCGCTCGGCGCTCGGCGTGCCCACCTCGAGCCAGACGTGCCAGCCGCTCGCGTCGCGCTTGTACGCGGCGGGGTCCTCCGGGTGCGCGATGCCCTCCGCGCAGAGCTCGAGCCCCTCCTCGTAGAAGAGGCAATAGCCGAGCATTCGGGCCCAGAGATGGCGCGCCGTCTCCGAGGCGTGTCGCGCGACGCGGAGGTCGATCGAGGCGTAGACGGCGCGATCGACGTCCGAGATCTCCGCGCGAAAACGGTGCAGGGTCGGTTGCAGGGCCATGCGCTGTCGTATCACGCGCGGCCGTTATTGCGCGCATCGGCGGGCGCTGCTCTACGCTGCGCGGGTGAAGACGACGGCGAGCGACGACCCGCAGCTCGACGAGCTGGCGCAGCAGATCGCGGGCTTCGAGGCCTATCTGCGCACCGAGCGGCGCGCCTCGCCGCGCACCATCGAGGCGTACGGGCGTGACCTCCGCGAGCTGCGCGCGTTCGCCCAGAAGAAGACGCTGACGCTCGACGCGCGGCGCCTCGGTGTGCCGGCGCTGCGCGGCTGGCTCGCCTCGATCTTCGAGGGGCGCTCGCCGCAGACGCTCGCCCGCAAGACCGCCTCTTTGCGCGCGTTCTATCGCTTCTTGCTGAAGCGCGGCGTCGTCCGCGAGAGCCCCGCGGCGGCGCTGCGCACGCCGCGCACGAAGCGCCCGCTGCCCACGTTTCTCACCGTCGAGGACGCGTTCCGCGTGATGGACGCGCCCGCCGCCGATGGGCGCGGGCAGGAGCCGCTGCGCCTCCGGGACGCCGCGATGCTCGAGCTGCTCTACGGCGCCGGCGTCCGCGTCAGCGAGCTCGCGGGGCTGACGCTCGCGCAGACGGACCTCGCCTCGCGCACCGCGCGCGTGCTCGGCAAGGGCAACAAGGAGCGCCTCGTGCCGCTCGGCGCGCAGTGCCTCGCGGCGCTGCACGCCTACCTCGCCGTGCGGCCGCTCTTGCGTCATCCGCGCACGGAGGCGCAGGCGCCCGACGCGCTCTTTCTCGGGCGGCACGGCACGCACCTGACGGTGCGCCAGGTGCAGAACCTCGTGCGCGAGTGGGGCACCAAGGGCGCGGGGCGCACGGACCTGCACCCGCACGCGCTGCGGCATACCTGCGCGACGCATCTCCTCGACGCCGGCGCGGACCTCCGCGGCATTCAAGAGCTGCTCGGGCACGCGAGCCTCTCGACGACGCAGCGCTACACGCACGTCAGCATCGATCAGCTGATGGCCGTCTACGACCGCGCGCACCCGCTCGCGAAGGCCTCGTCCGACCCCGACAAGCGGCGCGACGACTGACCAGCGCGCGCGCAACGCGACGGCAAGCGCGCCGGTCTTGACTCGCTCGGCACAGCGCCACACGTTCGCCGCGTGCCCAAACACCCCGCAGAAGCCGACCGTTTTCGCTCGACCACGATCGTCGCAGTCCGCCGCGGGGGCCGCGCCGCGATGGCCGGCGACGGGCAAGTCTCGCAAGGTCAGACCGTGCTGAAGTCGCACGCGAAGAAGGTCCGCCGCATCGCGGACGGCAAGGTGATCACGGGCTTCGCGGGCGCGACGGCCGACGCGTTCACGCTGCTCGAGCGCTTCGAGAGCAAGCTCGAGGCGCACCGCGGCTCGTTGCTGCGCGCCGCGGTCGAGCTCGCGAAGGACTGGCGCACCGACCGCTATCTGCGCCGGCTCGAGGCGATGCTGCTCGTGATGGACGACAAGACGACGCTGCTCCTCTCGGGCACGGGCGACGTGATCGAGCCCGACGTGATGCCGGGCACGACGGACGGCATCATCGCCATCGGCTCGGGCGGCCCGTACGCGCTCGCGGCGGGCAGGGCGCTCTTGCGGCACACGACGCTCTCGCCCGCGGAGGTCGCGCGCGAGGCGATGCGCATCGCGTCCGAGATCTGTGTGTACACCAACGAACAGCTCGTCCTCGAGGAGGTCGGCTCATGAGCCGCGGGCCGCGCAGCTTCACGCCGCGAGAGATCGTCGGGGAGCTCGATCGCTACATCGTCGGGCAGCACAAGGCCAAGCGCGCCGTCGCCATCGCGCTCCGCAATCGCTGGCGTCGGCAGCAGGTCTCGCCCGAGCTGCGCGAGGAGATCGCGCCGAAGAACATCATCATGATCGGCCCGACGGGCGTGGGTAAGACCGAGATCGCGCGGCGCCTCGCGAAGCTCGCGCAGGCGCCCTTCGTCAAGGTCGAGGCGTCGAAGTTCACGGAGGTCGGCTACGTCGGGCGGGACGTCGAGAGCATCGTGCGCGACCTCGTCGAGAACGCGATCCAGCTCGTGCGGGCGGAGGCCGTCGAGGACGTGCGCACGCGCGCGTCGGAGCTCGCCGAGGAGCGCCTCGTGCAGCTGCTCTCGGGGCGCGAGCCGCAGCAGCAGAGCGCGCCGACGTCGTTCGGTCCGTTCGTGCTCACGCCGCCGCCGATGCAGCAGTCCTCTGCGCGCGTGCCGCTGACGAACGACCAGCTCGAGCTGCGCGACAAGCTGCGTCGGGGCGCGCTCGACGAGCGTGAGGTCGAGCTCGACGTCGCCGAGCAGTCGAGCCCCCTCGGCGGGCTCTTCGGGATGCCCGGCGGCGGGGACATGGAGGCGAAGCTCGGCGAGATGCTGTCGAACCTGCCGGGCATGAAGGGACGCAGCAAGCGGCGGCGCGTGCTCGTGCCCGAGGCGCGGCGCCTGCTCGAGGCGGAGGAGGCGGCGAAGCTCGTCGACATGGACGGCGTGCAGCGCGAGGCGGTCGAGCGCGCGGAGCAGTCGGGCATCGTGTTCCTCGACGAGATCGACAAGATCGCGAGCCGACAGAGCGCGGGCTCGGGGCCCGATGTGTCGCGCGAGGGCGTGCAGCGGGACCTCCTGCCGATCGTCGAGGGCTCGACCGTCAGCACGAAGTACGGGCCGGTGAGGACGGATCATGTGCTCTTCATCGCGGCGGGCGCGTTCCACGTCTCGAAGGTCTCGGACCTGATCCCCGAGCTGCAGGGGCGCTTCCCGATCCGGGTGGAGCTGCAGAGCCTAGAGAAGCAGGACTTCGTGCGGATCCTGACCGAGCCGAAGAACGCGCTCACCCGGCAGTACGAGGCGCTGCTCCACACCGAGGGTGTGCAGCTCACGTTCACCGAGGACGCCGTCGACGCCATCGCGGAGTACGCCGCCGACGCGAACCAGCGCGCGGAGAACATCGGCGCGCGGCGCCTGCACACGATCCTCGAGGCGCTGCTCGAGGAGCTGAGCTTCACCGCGCCCGAGCGCAGCGACAGCGTGGTCGTCGTCGATGGTCCGACGGTGCGCGCGACGCTCGCGCCG
>CAIUAC010000478.1 GCA_903896985.1 uncultured Sandaracinus sp. | reverse complement strand
CTGATGATCCACTGGATCATCGGGTTTCCTGGCGAGAGCGCGGAGGAGATCAACGGCACGCTCGAGCTCGCGCTCGACCTCTTCGAGCGCTTCGACGCGATCCCCGCGGTGCAGTTCGCGACGCCGCTCCCGGGGACGCAGCTCGCCGAGGGACGCGCGCTGCCGGTCGTCAGCGACTGGGGACCGGCGTTTCAGCGGGTCCCTTCGCAGCCCGGGATGTCGGTCAGCGCAGAGGAGCTGCAGCGCTTCAAGTGGACCTTCGATCAGCGCCTGCGCGCCTCGCGCGGGCCCGAGAAGCTGATCCTCAACGTCACCTACGTCTGCAACAACCACTGCACGTTCTGCGCGGTCGGGACGCGCACGCAGGTGGACGGGGACTCTGGCCGTCAGCGCAACCATCTCCTCAAGTACCGACGCGCTGGCGTGCGCATGGTGGACTTCGATGGTGGCGAGCCGACGCTCCATCCGGAGCTGGTGCCGCTGGTGCGCTATGCGCGCCGGCTCGGCTACGAGCGCGTCACGGTGACGACGAACGGCCGGCTCTGCGCCTACGACGCCTTCGCCAAGCGCCTCGCGACGAGCGGCGTGACGACGCTCCTCTTCAGCCTGCACGGGCCCGACGCGCAGACGCACGCGCAACAGGTCGGCGTCGCGGAGGCGTTCGATCAGGCCGTGGCGGGCATCGAGAACTGCCTGCGGCACGCGCCGCCCGGGGTCGAGCTCGGCATGAACGTCACGCTGACGAAGGGGAACTACCGCAAGCTCGGTGCCCTCGCGCAGCTCTGCTTCGACCTCGGCCTACGCTGGCTCAACATCCAGTTCCTCACGCCCTTCGGCCGGGCGACGCGCTCGGTGAACCCGGACACCCGCGACGCGGCCGACGTCACGATGCGCGTGATCGATGAGTGGAACGATCGCCTCCGCTTTCAGGTGATCAACCTGCCGTTCTGCTTCATGCCCGGCTACGAGAAGTACCTCACCGGGGACCTCGCCAAGCTCTCGCGGCATATGATCTTCGTGAACGACGAGGACGTGAACCTCGGCGACTATCTCGCCGCGCGCCGCAAGCACGGAGTCGAGTGTGCGTCGTGCCCCCATCGGGTGTTTTGCGGGGGATTCTACGAGCTCGAGGATGTCCCCGAGCCTCCCTGGCTGTTCTGAGCGTGGCGGTGAGCCCACGGCGCCATCGTGCCGAAGCCGGTGGGGGCGGGTTCTGTGGCGTGTGTCTCGTCACGGAATCGCAGCCGAGCGAGGTCAGGCTTGACCGCCGCGGACTATTCCACATAGAGTGAGAAGGTCTGTGTGGCCCCGGGGTCGCAAAAGAGGAGAGCCTATGGCGAGCGTGAGAGACCGTGACGCAGATGTCGGCGCGAGCGAACCGGTGGCCTCTACCCGTCGGACCTTCCTCCTCATGGCGGGAGCGGCCTCGTGCGCCGCGTTGACCCATGGCACAGCGCAAGCGCTGTCCCCGAAGTCGAAGGCCCGGCGAGCCGCTGGCCAGGTCGCTCCGAGCGCAGCTGAGAGTCACGCGCTCATGCAGATGCTGCCGCCGGGCTTCGAACTGCACACCTCGAAGGTCGCAGCGGTGCATCCAGTCAAGCTCGGTGCCGTCGCGGTCGTGATGAGCCGTGCGGACGGCAGCGTCTTTCAGCTCGACGTGCTGCGCCGGTCGGAGGGCGATGGTGCCATCGCGCAGTCCTCGGGCTGCAGCGTGTTCGCGGTCAACGGCGGCACGGGCGCGTCGGCGACCTCGGAGCCCGATGGCCTCGCCGCGATGGCCCTCGCGCGCACGCTTGGCGCTGCAGAAGCGGCCGGGATGCCGGCGCTCGCTCTGCTCACGCACGGAGAACGTGCGCTTCGCAATCCGGCCGGCGCGTTCCGCGTCGTACGCTGACGAGGCAGGCGTTCGCCCTCCGCTGAGGAAGGCCGACGCTGGAAGCTCCCGTGGTCTCGCGCGGCATCGTCACGTTGACGCTGGAGTGCCCTAACGCGTGCATCTTCTGCGCGCAGCGGGGACTCGCGCCGCGACCTGAGCGCTCGCTCGAGGACGTGCGCGCAGCGCTGCGCGCGCTCCGCTCGGAGCAGCAGAGCGTGGTGCTCGCGGGCGGTGAGCCGGGGCTCCTCGAGGCGCTCGAGGAGCACGTCCGCGCTGCGCGCGAGGAGGGCTTCCTGCGCGTCGGCGTGCAGACGAACGGTGCCGGGCTCGTGGATGTCGAGCGGCTGAGGGGCCTCGCCAACGCCGGGCTGACGGACGTGCACCTGAGCGTGCACGGCGCCGTCGCTGCCGTACATGACCATCACACCGGCGCTCCCCTCAGCTTCGAGCGCGCGCTCGCCGCGCTCGCCGCAGCGCGCGCAGCCGGGCTCTCCGTCGCCGTCAGCACGGTGCTCACGCGCTCGAATTTTCGTGTGCTCGACGGGCTAGCGACGTTGCTCGTCGCGCGAGGCGCGTCCGCGTGGTGCGTCTCGGTCCCCGTCGTCGCGGGGCGTGCACACGAGAGCTTCGACCGCGTCGTGCCTCGCCTCGGGCTCGCGTTGCCGTTTGCGTTGCGGGCCCTCGTCGCCGCTCGGGCGCGGGGACTCGCGGCGTTCATCTCAGGAGCGCCGCTGTGCCTGCTCGGACCACACGGCGGGATGAGCGTCGTCGGCGCAGAGTCGAGGGCGTACGGCGCGCCCTGCGTCGAATGCCCTGCACGCGCG
>CAIUAC010000477.1 GCA_903896985.1 uncultured Sandaracinus sp. | reverse complement strand
GGCCCGAGCAGCAGAGGTCCTGCCCACGTTTCGCCAAAGTCGTCGCTGCGATAGAGCGCGCCCGAGCGCGTCCGCGCCCACAGACGAGAGCCTCCGATGTGCGGCTCGATGGCGACGTAGAGCGCCACCTCCGGCGCGCCCTTGCGGCGCTGCCACTCGTTCGACGTATCAAACGTTGCACCGCCGTCAAGCGACACGAGGACCCCCATCATTCGCGTGCCAACTGCGATACGCTGCGGGTCCGTCGGATCCACCGCGATCGACGTCGTCCCTTCGCCGGACAGTCCGTCGGCCTCGAGCGTGACGACGCCGCTGTCGCCTGCGCGATACAGCGCCTCGAGCCCGCCTGCGACCAGCGTGTCCCCCGAGCGCGCGACGCACGTCAGCGCATCGTCTTCCGGCCCGAGGTAGCTGACCGCGAGCGTCCCGTCGTCCGGGTGCCGCGGCAGCGTCGTGCCCCCGAGGCGCGGCTCCGCGTCGTCGGAGAGATCGACCCCGTCGAGGTCGCCCGCCTCGCGGACGTCGAGGTCGTCGGCGGCCTCGTCGAGGTTCGCCGTCGCGAGCGGTTCGAGCGCAGGTAGATCCGAGTCGTCGTCCGACCCAGTGCCGGCTCCCTCGTCGTCGTCGACGCCCTCTTCACCGCGGTCCGCGACGGCGACGCTCTCCCCGTCATCGTCCGTGAGATCGTCGTCCTCATCGTCCGCGAGCGGTCCCGCCTCGTCAGCGGCGCTCCAGGTCGCCTCGCCCTCGTCGCCGAAGTCCTCTTCGCCGTCGTCGAGGTCGTCCGACTCCTCCGAGCCCTTGGTCCACGCCTCGTCCTCGTCCGAGTCGCCGGTGGGCTCGTCCTCCTCGCCGTCGATGCCGAGGGCGGCGTCGAGCCCGACGTCCTCTTCCTCGGTGAGCTCGTCGGCGCCTTCGTCCTCCTCGCCGATGCCAGAGGCGGGCTCGTCGTCCCCGTCGAGCGGAGGCAACCCAGGCAGCAGATCATCGTCGACGTTCGGTCGGGCCACGCGCGCAATGTGCGTCGGCCGCGCGCGTTTGGCTACCGACCGCGCGACGGTCGGCGACCGTCCACTCAGCGACCTTCGAGCCCCCGGTCCGCGGCTAGCGGCTGACCCCGAGCTTCGCCATCACCGCCTGCAAGTCGCTCCACACGGGGCGCTTCAGCTCCGCGGAGCGCAGCACCTCAGCGGGCGCGTGCGTCGCGATCAGCGGCACGCCGCGCCACGCCGACCAGATCCCTCGCCAGTCACCGCGCTCCGTGTTCGCGCCGCCGAGCGCCTCCGCCGCGCCTCGCCCGAGCGCGACGATCACCTTGGGCCGCAGCGCCTCCAGCTGCGCGACGTAGAACGGCTCGCACGCCGCAGCCTCCGCGGGCGATGCGCTCCGAGCGGTCGCCGACCGGCACTTCATCACCTGACAGAGGTACACGGCGTCCCGCGCGAACCCCATCGCGCCGATCATCTTGTCGAGCAGCTCCCCCGCCGGGCCCGCGAAGGGCTCCCCCGCGCGGTCGTCGTCGGCGCTCGGACCTTCCCCGACGAACACGAGCGTGGCGTCGGGGTTGCCGCGCGCGAACACGCCCCTCGTCCGGCTCGCGTGCCGAGCGCAGCGCGTGCAGTCGCTCGCCTGCTCCGCCAGCGCAGCGAGCACGACGGCGCGCTCGCCCGTCGGCACCACGATGGGCCCCTGCGCGGGGGTGACGGGCGCGATGGGCGCGACGGGCCTGACGGCTGCCACCGATGCGGCGGCCTTCGGCGCGATGTCGTCCGCGGTCACCGCCGCGATCAGCGCGTCCACGGCTCCGCGCCGCCCGGACACCGGCGCGGCGACCACTGGCCAGCCGCTGCCGCTGAGCTCCGTCTCCCACGCCGCGTGCGCGCGCAGCGCCGTCGCGAGCTCTCGGATCTCGTCGTCGTCTCCAGCCATGCGCCTCTCGCTAGCCGTTCGGCGCCGTCGTCGCAAGCCCCACGGCGACGACCCCGCTCGCGGTCACCACCGCGTCGCGCGCGCTCTCGTCGACGCGCGCCCCATCCCAGACGACGACTCGCTCGAGCGTGACGCCAGCCCCGACGACCGCGCCCTCCCCGATCACACAGTCGATGAGCCGCGCGCTCTCGTGCACCTGCGCGCCCGCCGCGATGAGCGTGCCGCTCGGGCTCGGCGACACATACGGCGACGCGAGCCTGCCCGACGCGAGCTCGAGGTTTCCGTCGAGGTACTCGCGCAGCGTCCCGAGGTCTCGCCACGGCGACTCGTCGAGCACCGCGCCGACGAGCTGCCCCGCGTCGATCCAGCGCCGATACGCCGAGCGCACGATGCAGCCCTGCGTCGGCAAGTCCGCGAACGCGCGCCTCGACAGCAGGTGCACGCCCGTGAACGTCACCGGCGCGAGCCCCGGAGGCGGCACGGCGGGCAGCTGATGCAGGCGCCGCACGCTCGCGCTCGGCGCGTCGATCTCGACGGCGCCATGCCCGTCGCTGCCCGGCGTCGCCCGCACGATCATCGTCGCGATCGCGCCCGACGCGCGGTGCTGCGCGAGCGCGCGCGGCAGGTC
>CAIUAC010000476.1 GCA_903896985.1 uncultured Sandaracinus sp. | reverse complement strand
CCTGGCGGGCAAATACGCGCGCATGGCGCAGCGCCCGTACGACTTCTATCGCGGCACGTTCGCGCTGTTCGTAGAGGACGCGCGCGATCCACGGTCGGCGCTCGGCCGGACACGCTTCGCCGTGGACGGTCCGCTGCCGCTGGCGCTCGGCGACGCTCACCCCGAGAATTTCGGCGCTTTGATCGCGGGAGACGGGACGCTCGCGATCGAGCCGAATGACTTCGATGCCGCCGACCGCTGGCCGTATCACTGGGACCTACGGCGCCTCGTGACGGGCGTGCTCGTCGGCGCGCGCGAGTCTCGCGCGGGCGATCCCGCGGCGCTCGATGAGTGGCTGCGCGCAGAGCCCGACGTCGCCCGCTCCATCGCGCGGGCCTACGGCGACACGGTCACGGACTACGCGACCGGCGCGCCCCTCGCGCGGCTCGAGTCTGCGGGCGGCGAGCCCGTCCTCGACGACGTCTTCCGACGCTCGGAGCGGGACCTCGCGGCGCGCGCGGAGCTCGGCGCGCTCACGGAGATCGACGCGAGCGGCGCGCGTCATCTGCTCCGCGGCGCCGTCGATCCGGCAGACCCGCAGTCGGTCTTCGCGGACCTGCCGCCCTTCGCGCGAGCCGCCATCGACGAGACGATCAGCGCCTACCGAGGCACGCTGCTCGCCCCTCCGCCGGCGCGCGCGCTGCGGGTGCTCGACGCGGTCCGACAGTTCGGCAGCGGGGTGGCGAGCTGGCCGCGGCTGCGCGTGCTCGTGCTCGTCGCGGGCGCGACGGATGGCGCCGAGGACGACGAGGTGCTCGAGCTGAAAGAGCTCGGCGACTCGGGCGCGCGCGCTTGGTTTCCGCCTGGTTTGCTGGCGCGCGACGTGACCGGGCGAATCCGCCGCACGTCCCGCGCGGCTTGGGCTCGACCGGACGCAGAGGCGCGCTGGGGGACGTCCACTTGGCTCGGGCTCCCCGTGCAGGTGCGGCGCGAGTCCGAGGGTCAGAAGAACGTCCGCACCGCTCGCTGGACGGGCGCGCGCGGCACCGTCGAGGCTATCCGCGGCGTCGGCGTCGCGCTCGCGCGAGTGCTCGCGCGGATCCACTCGACGTGGCTCGACGGAGTCGACGCGGCGACCCCGATCGCAGAGACGATCGCGCGCGATCCCGCTGGATTCGCCGACGAACAAGCCGACGTCTGTGGGCGCTACGCGACGCAGGTCGAGGACGACCGCGCGCGCTTCATCGAGGCGCTGCGCACGCGCGGTCCGACGCTCGGCGTCTCACCGGCGCCCGGCGACGCCCCACCGAGCGACTTCGCCGCGGTCCTCGGCACGCCCCCAACACCCACCGCGCTCCCGGAGCTCCCATGACCCGCTCGACGCTCCCGCTCGCGCTGCTCGCGCCGCTCGCGCTCGCCATGCTGCTCTCGTCGCCGACGCGCGCACACGCCCAAGCGACCGACGCGGCGCCGCCCAACGAGCACGAGCCCGAGGCGAGCCCGCAGCGCTTCGAGGCGCCGAGCGGCGCGCCCGCGGGCAGCAGCGCGCACACGGTCGCCCTCACACCGGGGCTGGAGGTGTTCGCCCGCTACGCGCTCACCGCGCGCGAGACGGCCGACGGGCGTACCTGGGACCACGCCTTCGACGTGCCGCGCGTCCACGCGGCGCTCTCGGCGCGCTACGACGGCGCGACCGCGCGGGTCGTGCTCGAGGGCGTGCGCTCGACGACGTCGGGCGCGCTCGTCGGGGTCGCGACGGACAGCGTGCTGCTGCGACTGCGCGAGGCGTCGGTCGGCTATCGCGCGTTCGACGACGCGCTCGACCTTCAGCTCGGGCTCGTGCCGCTCCTCACGATCCCCGCGCTCGAGGGCGCGTGGGGGCTGCGCGCCATCGCGTCGACGCCGCTCGAAGAGAGCAACCTCGCCGCGCCTGCCGACCTCGGCGCGCGCGCGACGCTGCGCCTGCCCGCGCGCCTCGGCTGGGTCGGCGGCACCGTCGCGAGCGGCGAGGGCTACACGAGCCGCGAGCTCAACCGCGGCAAGAACACCGAGGTCGCCGCAGAGCTGCACGCGCTCGCGCCCGTCGCGCCGGCGCTCGGGCCGCTCGCGCTGTTCGTGTCGGGCGTCTACGGCTCGCAGGGAGTCGCCTCTTCGCGGGCCCATCGCGTGACCGCCGGGCTGCTCTGGCGCGGCGATTT
>CAIUAC010000475.1 GCA_903896985.1 uncultured Sandaracinus sp. | reverse complement strand
GCTCGTTGGCCATCTCGGGGCCGATGGCGTTCTTGCGCTCGGGGCGGTTCATCGTGACCGTCGCGACGTGCGCGTCGACGGTGTAGAGGAGCGTACGGAAGGCGCGCGTCATGGTCGGCTCAGCTCGGCGCGGTCGCGGGCGGGAACAGCTTCGCGACGTCCGCCGCGCACTCGCGCCCTGCGGGGAACTGATCGAGCGCGAGGATCACCCGCGCCTCGTCCACCGTCGCGGGCTCTCGCCCGGTGTCGCGGGTCAAGCGCGCGGCGACCTCGGTCATCTCGCCGTTGTTCCGCGCCATCGTGCCGTTCGGCAGGTAGAGATGGTCCTCGAGCCCCGTGCGGATGTTGCCGCCGAGCACGAGCCCCGTCGCGATCATGCGCCAATGCCCGTGCGAGATGCCGATGACCTCCCACTGCGAGCCCGCCGGCATGATCTTCGTCTGAAGCTGCAGCGCCTCGACCATCGGCGGGATGCCGCCGAGCACACCGACGATGAACGAGAACTGGAACGGCGGCTTCAGCACGCCCATGTCGATCAGCGGCGCGACGCCCGCGGTGAAGCCCGTGTCGAAGCACTCGAGCTCGGGCTTCACGCCCGCCTCGTTCATCACCTTGAGCAGCTTGACGATCTTCGCGTACGGGTTCGGAAAGATCATGTCGAAGACGAAGTCTTTGCGCTTCTCCGAGTACTTCGAATAGTTCATCGAGCCCATGTTCAGGGCCGCGATCTCCGGGCGCGACTCGCGCACGCAGGCGCTCTGCTCGCTCACGTCGTCGAGCATCGTGCCCGTCGAGAAATTGAGGATGATCGGGCAGCGCTTGCGGATCTCGTCCTTGATCGCCGCGAACGTCTTCGGCGAGTAGGTCGGCGACCCGTCGTCGTTGCGCGCGTGCAGGTGCACGACCGAGGCGCCCGCGTCGTACGCGCGCTTGGCTTCCTCCGCGATCTCGACCGGCGTGTACGGGATGCCAGCGCATTGCTTGCGGTTCGCCAGCACGCCGCTGAGTGCACAGGTGATGACGACCTTGTCCTCGAATGCCATGACGCAGCCTCCAGTTGAGCGGCCTTCGGTGTAGCGAGCGCGAGGGGCGCGCGTCAAGGCCGAATGAATGGCTGTTCACCGCTGCCGCCCCGGGAAGTGCGAATGGAGCGGCCCGGTGGGGCAACCGACCCAGGACCGCGATGGGTTGCCGTAGCCGGGTGGTGCGTGTAACTTGGCGCGGTCCGTTCTGGATCGGCCTCTTCGAGAGGTCCCACGTCGATGGGAGGGAGCGCTTGCCTGTGCGTAGGTTCACCTGGTCTTTGGCCTTCGCGGCCGCGCTGTTCGTCGCAATCCCCGCAGCTTTGCCTGCCATGGCGAGCGCACAGACTGTTCCGGCTCCCGTGCAGATCACCTCCGGCTACAAGGGAGTGATCGGGCTCGGCCTGTTCGGCGCTGAGCTCGGCTTCTCCATTCCGGCCCTCGCGGGGATGGATCAGACGTGGGCCTACATCGTCTTCCCCATCGTCGGCGCCGGTGGCGGTGCGGCCGCCGGGTACTTCCTCCTCGAGGGGGGGAGCTCTGAGCTGAACGTGGCGGCTTTGGCGATCGGGATGGCGCTCGTCATCCCGGCGATGGTCATCACGCTCTCGGCGACCGCCTACGATCCCAACGAGGAGGCCGACGTCATCGAAGAGGACGCGGCGGATACCGGCGGGCCCGTGCAAGCGGAGGACTACGAGGTCGGCGGCGGCGCGACCGATGGGGCGACGCCTGCACCGGCAGCGACTCCTCCGGCGCCTGCGGCACCGGGACCCACCGGGCGTCGCCATGGCGGGCCCGGGCTCGCGCAGCGCGACGCTCGTGACACGGGGCTCGTGCGCCTCAACGCGGGCGGCGTGTTCCTCGGCGTCCCGTCGGTCGCCACGGTGCCCGCGTACTCGCTCGAAGAGATGGCGCGCCTCGGGCTCCGCGAGCAGCGCTCGGAAGTCCGCGTCGCGGTGTTCTCGGCGACGTTCTGAGAGGCGCTGACCCGCGCTGAGCCTTCGGCTCAGGCGACGACGATCGAGGCCCGCGCGGGTGACTGCGTGGGCCTCTCGCGTTTGGGGAGGGCCCGCGGCCCGTCGACGGCGAGACTCAGGGGGCGACGCAGTTGGCGATCAGGACGAGGTCGGAGCCGGTCGTCAGCGAGGACGTCGGGGTGGCGCCGAGCGCGCCGATGAGGCCGGGGAGCGCCGCGATCGAGACCGAGGTCAGCGTGCTGCGCGGGACGGGCGCAAGCTCCTGCGGGGTGCGCGTCAGGGCGGCGTCGAAGAGCACGATGCGTAGATCGCTGAGGCTGCCGCGCGTCGCGACGTAGCGGCCATCGGCGAGGGCGAGGCGCGTCTCGTCGGCGAGCCACACTCCCTCCGGGGCGGCGAACGCGGGGAGGGAGGGACCTTCGCCGCCCGCGCTCGTGACGCTCGTGACGTACGCGGGCGAGGAGCCCTCGGACGCGGTGAGCGCTGCGACGAAGCCTGCGCCGTTCGCGAGGCCGCGCCGCAGGAGCGAGTGACTCAGGGCGCGCGTGCTGTGCGCGCCCGTCGGGGAGAGAAAGCCGAGCTCCGCCGTCCGCTCCGGGAAGGCGAGCGAGGTCCCGTCGCTCGCGAGGCTGGCGAACTCGGAGTCGACCGGCAGGTCGAGAGAGGGCGTCGGCGACGAGACATCCGTGGCGATGGTGAGGTGCACCAGGCCGGAGGGATCCTGCCAGGTCCACGCGGCGGCGAAGGAGCCGCGGTAGGCCGTGACCGCGAGATCGAGGACCGTCCCCGACGCCCGCTGCTCTACTACCGCGGAGACCGTCGGCGGCGTACCCGGCGAGAGCACCGCGAAGGCGATCGCGCTGCCGTCGTCGATCACCGACGCGACGAGCGCGCGTCCGTCGGGCGAGGTCGCGGTCTCCGTCCGGCGGACGACGCGGTCACCGAGCACGTCGAAGAGCGCGCCGACGCGCCCGTAGCTATCGAGCAGGCGGGCGTCGTTGCCGACCGTCGCGACGAAGCCGTCCCCGACGCGCACGAGCGAGGAGGTGGCGTCGAGCGAGGCGACGACGCGGTTCGTCAGGGTGGGCGGTGCGCTCTCGTCGATCGCGCCGTCGCAGTTGTCATCGCGCCCGTTGCACTCCTCGGGCGCGCCTGGATGAACGAAGCGGTCAGCGTCGTCGCAGTCGCCTCCGCAGGGGATCATCGCCTCGCCATCGCGATCGTGGTCGATCGCGGCCGCGACGAGCACGCAGGACCCGGCGAGGCAGCGCACGTCGGAGCACACGCCGAAGCCCGGGCAGTCCCCATCCGCGATGCAGACGGGGGAGGTCCCGCCGTCGGGGCGGGAGGGCGGGAGCGGCACGTCGGGGGGCGACGAGTCGCCGCAGCTTCGGAACGCGACGGGCGTGGCTCCGAAGATCCAGAGCACCAAGCAAGCGAAGAGGGGGGCGCGCATGGCGGGCAGCATAACGCGCCGCGCGAGGTCGGCCCAAGCGACGCGCAGGCGGCTCAGGTCAGGCGAGCACCATGCGCACGGCGCAGCGCGGCGCGGCCGTGGCGAGCGTCTCGGGCGTCGCGAGCGCGGTCTCGGACACGAAGGTGCCCGTCGCGAGGTAGCGCGCCCCGTCGCGGAAGGTCCGGAGCACGATGCGCACCTGCTCGCCCGCGAAGCTCGGCTTGCGGTAGAGGACCTCGACCTCGCGCGCGCGGGCGGGGCGCGTGACGCCGCGGAGCGCGAGGCGGCCCACGACGGCCTCCTCGAAGAGGCGCGGGTACACGAGCGAATTGACGTGCTGGTTCGAGTCCGTGTGCGCGAGGCCGAAGACGAACGAGGCCGTGTCGGGTGTCGGCTCCGCGTCGAGCGGGACCGCGCTCGACGGCGGCGTCAGGAGCGCGAGCATCGGGCGCGGCGAGTAGCGCGCCTCGGGCAGCTCCGGCAGACCGGGCAGGGCGAGGCGCAGGACCTTGCGCTCGGCGGGCGGCGCGAATGGGCGCGTGAAGACGTGCTCGCCGAAGACGCGCCCGACGCGGTGAAGCTCACCCGCCCGCGACGGCTGTGGGTCGTAGGTGTTCGCGCGGGGCCCCTCGAGGCTCGCCCACATGTTGAGGTAGAGGCGCTCGACTTCACCGCTCGCGCTGACGGACGACGACGCCTCGTAGCAGCCGCTCGCCTCGAGTGGTTGATCGACGGAGCACGGGCCCTCGCCGCCGAGGATGATCAGGCGCGACAGGATCGGCAGCACGCCCTGCTCGCGCATCAGCGCGTTGGCGGGGTGCTTGCTGAGGAGCGCGCGCCACACGGCCTCGCCGATGGCCTGCGGCATCGCGCCGAGGGCGACGCGACCGTCCTGGGCGATGTCCTCGTAGCGTAGCGAGACGCGCCCTCGACCGCGCTGCTCGTCGGCGACCGTGGGCTCAGCGGGGAAGTGCGACGCGGGCATGGGCGCAGGTGTAGCGCGCCGACGCGCGCTAGGGCGTCGCGATTCGCAGGCCGAGGCCCATGCCGAACTCGAACGCGCTCGGGCCGTCGCGCGACGGCTCGCCGGGACGCATGAACGTCGTCAGCGCGTCGGCGCGCACGAGCACGTCGACCCCGCGTGCGAGCGAGATGCCCGCCGTCGCCATCACGCGCGCGAGCGGGGCGACCTGCGCCTCCTCGAGATCCATCAGCATCACGCCAGCAGCCGCACCGACGTCGATCGACACGCTGCCGTCCGTGAAGCGATGCTCGAGCACGAGGGCGATGGCGTGCCGCGGGTGCGTCAGCTTCACGCCGTCGACGCGGGCGTCCCCTGCGCTCGTCGAGAGCGAGAGCCCCAGCCCGAAGGTGCGACGATGCACGGTGGCCTGCACCTCGAGGCGCGCGCGCGCGGAGTCGCCGACGGTCGACGCCGAGACGAGCGCGGCGAGCTCGATCTGATGCGGCGGTGGGCGTCGGTTTCTGCGCGGGCGCGCCATGGGGGCTCGAGGCGCGAGGTAGAGCTCGCGGGCGCGATCGGGGCGGCACCAGCCGCCCGCGCAGCGGACTCCATAGAACGGACCGAGTCGCCCGGCGCGCCAAGGGTCGACGAGGTCCTCCTGAGCGATGAACCACGAGCGTGCATCCGACGCGCGGGCGCGGCGCCCGCCGTCATCGTCGCCTGGCTGGCCGTCGGCCTGCGAGTCGTCGCTCGCGTCATCGAGGAACGGGTTGACCAGATCGGATGGAACACGCCAGCGCTCGCGGTCCTCTCGCGACTCGCGGGCTTCGCGCGACTCCCGGCGCACGGGGGAGGTGTCGCTCTCCGCGGAGGGCGTGGCGCCCCCGCTCGGAGCGTCGAAATGCTCCGCCATCGGAGGCAGGCCCGCATCGGGCACGCTGGCATCGGACACGCCCGCGTCCTGCGCCTCTGCGGGCGCGACCTCGAGCGCGAAGAGCACGGCCAGCAGGGTCGTCGCAGCGGCGAGGGCAGGACGCATGGCCCTGAGGGTAGCAGTCGCCGCGACCCGCGTCAGAAGCCGACGATCGGCAGGTGTCTGCCTGGCGGCGGAGTGCTCTTCTCGTTCTGGCCGGCGAACGGCACTGGGTACTTCCCGGTGAAGCACGCGTCGCAGTAGGTCGACGCTTCGGGCGCCTTCCCGCCGTGCATCGCGCGATGCAGCCCCTCGACGCTCAGGTAGCCGAGCGTGTCGCTGGTGATGTACTTCGCGATCTCGTCCGGCGTGTGGCTCGACGCGATCAGCTCCGAGCGGGACGGCGTGTCGATGCCGTAAAAACAAGGCCAACGCGTGGGCGGAGAGGAGATGCGCATGTGCACCTCCTTCGCGCCGGCGTCGCGGAGCATCTTGACGATCTTGCGGCTCGTCGTGCCGCGAACGATCGAGTCGTCGACGACGACGACTCGCTTGCCCGCGATGCACGCGCGCACGGGAGACAGCTTCAGGCGCACGCCGAAGTGTCGGATGGACGAGCTCGGCTCGATGAAGGTGCGGCCGACGTAGTGGCTCCGGATCAGGCCGAGCTCGAAGGGAATGCCCGAGCGCTCCGCGTAGCCGAGCGCCGCCGCGACGCCGCTGTCGGGCACGGGCAGCACGACGTCCGCGTCCACGGCCTGCTCTTCAGCGAGCGCGCGCCCGAGCCGCTTTCGCGCCTCGTAGACGACGACTCCGCCGAGCTTCGAGTCGGGCCGCGCGAAGTAGACGTACTCGAAGATGCACATTCGCGGCGGGCAGGGCGCGAACGGCTTGAGCGTGCGCAGCCCGGCCGCGTCGACGACGACCAT
>CAIUAC010000474.1 GCA_903896985.1 uncultured Sandaracinus sp. | reverse complement strand
TCCGGCTCCTCCTCCGCCTGCTCACCGCCGGCGAGCGGACGCCCGTCGCCATCGACGACGGTGACGTTCTCTGCGCTCAGCCCGCGCACCGACGACGCGACGAGGTGCACGACGCCGCGGACGCGATCGTCGCCGATGCGCGCGCCCGTCCGCAGCTTGAGCACGACCGACGCCGTCGCCTGCGACTCGTCGGACGCGAAGAGGTTTCGCTGCGGCAGCACCAGGTGCACTCGCGCGCTCTCGACGCCGTCGAGGTGGCTGATCGTGCGGGAGAGCTCGCCCTCGAGCGCCCGGTGATACTTCACCTGCTCCGCGAACTCGCTCTCGCCGAAGCGCTGCTCGTCGAAGATCTCGAAGCCGACGCCCGTGCCGCGCGGCAGCCCCTCGGCCGCGAGCGCGAGCCGAGTCTCGTGCATCGTCGCGCCGGGCACCCAGATCTGCGAGCCGTCGGCCTCGAGGCGGAAGGGCACGCGCGTCTCGCGCAGCTTCGCGACGACGGCCGCCGCGTCCTGCTCCTCGAGGTTCGAGTAGAGCATCGCGTACGCCGGATCACGGCCGCGCAGCAGCACGAACGCGACGAGCGCGACGGTGACGAGCAAGCCCGCACCGATGCCCCAGCGGGCGCGGCTCGGCAGCGCGTCGAAGCGCTCGCGAGCGGCTGCATAGCGTGTGCGAAACTCGTCCATCGGTTAGCTCAGGCCCCCATCCGCATGACTTCGCGATAAGCCTCGATGCAGCGGTTGCGCACGCTGGCGAGGAGGCGGAAGGAGATGTCGGCTTGAGCGCCGGCGATCATCGTGCCGTGCAGGTCGTTCTGCTGCCCCGCGGCGTATTCGTTCCCGAGCGTCTCGGCGGTGCGCGTGCGCTCGTCGGCGCCTGCCGCGACCTCGCGAAGACGCTCGCCGAAAGAAGTGCCGCTGACCTCGGGCGTCGCGGGACGCTCGATGCGCGGGAGCTCCATCGGGAGCGTGCGCGGGGCGATCGCTGTGAGATTGGCGGCCATGGCGTTCAACCCGTGATGGACAAGGCGGAGCGCGCCATGCCCTTGATGGACTGCATCGCGGTGACGCCGGCTTCGTAGGCGCGCGAGGCGGTGATCATGTTGACCATCTCCTCGACGACGTTGACGTTCGGCAGCGCGACATAACCCTGCGGGTTCGCGTCGGGGTGCGTCGGGTCGTACACGAGCTGCGGGGCCGACTGGTCCTGCTGAATCGAGGTCACCTCGACCGTCGACGCCGACTGCGCCGCGCTGTCGCTGACCAGCTCACCGAAGCGAGTGCCGACCGGCACCGCCTGAAAGACCGCGTCGAGGCGCTTGTACGGCCCGCCGGCCGCCGTGCGCGTCGTCCGCGCGTTGGCGAGGTTCGAGGCCAGCACGTTCATGCGCGTGCGCTGCGCGTCGAGCCCCGAGGCCGTGATCGTCATCGCCGTGAAGAAGTTCATCGCTTGCTGTCTCCTTCGCTCAGTTCAGCCGAATCGGGTCAACCACCGGAGCCGTCGTTCGCCGCGTAGCGGAGCATCGCGAGGTTCGCGTTCACGATCTTCACCGCGCCGTCGTAGCGGAGGTCGTTCGCCGCGAGCTTCGACATCTCGCGCTCGAGGCTCACCGAGTTGCCGTCGAGGCCGGCGCCGACGGTCGTGTCCACGGTGGACTCCGTCAGCAGCCCCGCGAGCTCGCCGCCGGAGACCTTGAAGTGCGCGGCGTCGGTGGTCGCGAGCGCGCGGGGGCTGCTCCCGTCGCCGTCGTCGGCGCGGAGCAGCTCCTGCGGATGGAAGCCGGGCGTGTCGACGTTGGCGACGTTGGACGAGATGACGCTGTGGCGCTCGAGATGGAAGTCGAGGGCCCGGTGCATCAGGTCGACGGCACGAAAGAGGTCAGCCACGGAGTCGGTCTAAGCACTCGGTGTGCCACCCGTGATCCGCCGTAGATCCTCGGACTTTTTCAGTGGCTCGGGCCCCGCGCGCCAAGAGCCTGACACTCTCGACCACCAACCGACGGAACGCCGACGGGGGCCCGACACACGTCGTGACCCCCGTAGACACCGCCGTTCCCCCCCTGCCAGCGCGCGGTCGCTAAGCCACGTTCGACTCCGGCACTACCGGTAAATCGTCCTTGCCCGTGCCGAAGTCGCGCTTCTTGAGCTTCTCGACGAGCGTCGTGCGGTTCATCTGCAGGATCGCCGCCGCGCGGTTCTTGTTCCAGCCGGAGCGCTCGAGCGCCTGACGGATCAGGGCGTTCTCGAAGCGCTCGACCGCGTCGCGCAGGTCGATGCCGTCGTCCGGCAGCTTGGGCTCGGACATCGGGTCGAGGTCGAGCGCGGGCGCCGACGCGCGGATGCGCTCGGGCACATCGTCGACGTCGAGCATTCCCTCGACGCGCAGCAGCACCATGCGCTCGATGGTGTTCTCGATCTGCCGCACGTTGCCGGGCCAGTTGAAGCAGCAGAGCAGCTCGAGCGCGCGCGGGCTGATCCCCGTCACGTGCCGCCCGCGGCGGGTGTTGGTGCGCTCGATGAAGTGCCGCACGAGCTGCGGGATGTCCCCGCGGCGATCTCGGATCGCCGGCAGCTCGATCGGGATCACGTCGAGGCGATAGAGCAGATCCTCACGGAAGCGCCCCTCGGCGACCATCTTCTCGAGGTCGCGGTTCGTCGCGGCGACGACGCGCACGTCGATGCGCTGCGTGCGCGACTCGCCGACGGGCGTGAGCTCCTTCTCTTGGAGGACGCGCAGCAGCTTCGCCTGCATCGAGAGCGAGAGCTCCCCGACCTCGTCGAGCAGCAGCGTGCCGCCGTTCGCCTGCATGAAGCGCCCGATGCGCGCCGTGACGGCGCCCGTGAACGAGCCGCGCGCGTGCCCGAAGAGCTCGCTCTCGACGAGGTTCTCGGGGATCGCGGCGCAGTTCACCGCGACGAAGGCGCGCTCGCGCCGGTTGCTCGCGAGGTGCAGCGCGCGGGCGACCAGCTCCTTGCCGGTGCCGCTCTCGCCCGTGACGAGCACGGAGCAGTCGGTGTCGGCGACGCGCTCGAGCATCGAGAAGATGCGCGTGAGCTTCGGGTCCTCGCCGACCATCGTCGGGGCGTAGGAGGCGTGCCAGTCCTTCGGCGCAGACGGCGCGCTGATGCGCTCGGTCGGCTTCGACATCAGCGCGTGACGCGTCGCCGCGCGCTCGAGCGCCTCGTCGAGCGCCTCGAGCGAGAACGGCTTCAGCAGGAAGTCCGCCGCGCCGCAGCGCAGCGCGCGGACGGGCAGATCGGCGCTCTCGTTGCCCGTCATCACGACGAAGGTCGCGTTGCGGAGCGGCTCCTCGAGCTGCTGCGCGAGCGCGAAAGCATCGCCGTCCGGCAACATCACGTCGCACAGCAGCGTGTCCGGAAAGCCGTTGGCCTCCACCGCGTCGAGCGCGCCCTCCATCGTGCCGGCCTCGATCACTTCCCAACCGCGGGCGACCAAGTGTCGGCGCAGCGCAGTTCGGAGGGTGACCTCGTCCTCGACGATCAGAATCCGCTGCATGGTGTACTCCCCTGGAGGCAGCGACGGCCCATCGGGGCCTCCACAACGGACGTGTGCACGAAGATCTGTAGCGTAGCCATCGCGATTTTCACCCTCAGACCGCTTTGTGTACCGTGGACCACAAACTTTGCATTCCGCGACGACCGACGGGCTTCCGCCCGGACCTCTGCGTGCGCCCGCGCGGCGCCGGCGCCGTAACGGACAGATGCGCCCAGGCGTACAGAGTGCCCATGCGCGCCACCCACCTCGCCTCGCTCGCCCTCTGGTGCCTGAACGCCACAGCGCTGACCGCGTGCGGCGGACCGGCGCACGCCGAGCGTGCTCAGGCGGCCGAGCGTGCTCAGGCGACCGAGACGGGCGCCGCTCCGAGTCGCCCGCTGGCCGCGGAGGCAGGACGCGCGACGGCAGGCGCAGCCGCGCCCGGGAGCGCGCACGCATGGCCGCCCGTCGGTGAACGCGTCACCCACTCCGAGACCGACTGGCACCAGCTGCTCACGCCCGTTCAATACGACATCCTCCGCGGAGGGGGCACCGAGCCACCCTTCACTGGACGGTACGTAGATCATCACGCTCAGGGTGTCTATTTATGTGCAGGCTGCGGCGCACCGCTTTTTTCTTCCCTTGATAAATTCGACTCGGGCACGGGTTGGCCGAGCTTCACGCGCACCGTCGAAACAGGGCGCGTGACGACGAATATCGACGAGAGCG
>CAIUAC010000473.1 GCA_903896985.1 uncultured Sandaracinus sp. | reverse complement strand
TTCGACTCGCAGTCGATCGGCAACAGCGCCACGACGCGCTCTCGCCCAGGCGCGCGCTCCTCGTGCTCGTCGGCGGCGGCGCTGAGGCCCACCCGATAGACCAGCGCGAGCCCGTTCCAGGCCAGCCGCGCGCGCACCTCATACGTCCCGGCGAAGAGCCCGGCGACGCCCTCGTAGTGCCCGTCGTCGCCCGGCGCGGGCGGCGGCTCGAAGAGCATCTCCTTCGCGTGCTGCGTCATCGCCGCCTGTCCGAATACCACAGTCCTCTGCGCGGCGGTTTGGCGACGTGCTGACGCGAGTCGGATTCCGCTCGAGCGCCCGCCCGGCGAGGCGTCCGCTGCGCCTCGGACGCACCTAACCCCGCGTCATCCGATCACATTCTCGCCCTGCCGTCGGAGCGCTCGCCTCCCCCAGTCCCTTGACACCCCCCAGGGCCCGTGCTCTCTTCCGCACCCCCCGCGCGGCCGACCGCTCGTGGCCCCCCGGAGAATGCAGTCGTGAAGCGCACCTATCAGCCCCACCGCACGCGTCGTTTGCGCACCCATGGTTACCGCGCGCGCTGCAAGTCGAAGAACGGCCTCAAAGTGCTGGCAGCCCGCCGTCGTAAGGGCCGTCACTCGCTGACCGTGACGACCTACAAGAAGTGAGTCATGCGCAGGGCTCCCGAGGAGCCGGCGGGTGAGGTCCCAGGGGCCTCCACCAGCCTGCGGCTCACACGGGAGTCCCGCGTACGCCGCCACGCCGAGTACCGCGTCATCCAGGCGCGTGGCCGGCGTGTGCACAGTGCTCACTACGTGTGGATCGTGATGCCGCGAACTCAGCCCAGCGCGCCGAGTGGTCAACGTGCGCACGGCGAGGGAGACCCCGCCGTGCGTTCGTCAGGCCCGTCGCGCCCGGCGGAGCCGCGCCTCGGCATCACCATCACGAAGAAGACGGCGCAGCGCGCGGTCGCGCGAAACCGCGTCAAGCGCGTGCTCCGCGAGGTGTTTCGCCGCGAGCGTGCGCTCTTTCCCGTGGGCTGTGACGTCGTCGTCATCGGCAAGACGGGCGCGGAGCTGCTCGGCTACGAGGACGTGCTCGGCGAACTGCGCTACGTCGCGCAAAAGCTCGCCGCCGCCGGTCGGAGCGCCGCGCCGCGCCCGGATGAGCGACGGAGAAATGCGTGATCGCGCGCGTCCTCCTCTTCCTCATTCAGATTTATTGGTGGACGCTCTCGCCGATCGTCGGCCGAGTGTGCCGCTTTCATCCCACGTGCTCCCGCTACACCGCGGCGTGCATCGAGCGCTTCGGCGCCGTGCGCGGCACCTGGCTCGGCGTCAAGCGCATCGGGCGCTGCCACCCGTTTCACCCAGGCGGCTTCGACCCACCGCCTGAGCTGCCCCCCTCCCCGAACGCCTGAGACTCACGATGGACGACAGTCAAAAGCGGTCTCTCCTCATCATCTCGATCGTCGCCGGCGCGGCGCTCCTCGGCTGGTACGTCTTCTTCCCGCCGAAGCCGCAGCAGCCGACGCCGCACGCGCCCGTCGCCAACGCGGGTCACGGCGGCCCGACGCCGAGCGGCCCGACGCCCCACGGTCCGACGCCGGGCGCCCTCGGCGCGCCGCCAGAGCTGACGGAAGCGCAGCGCCAAGAGCGCCTCGACACGCAGCGCACCGCGACGATCGACACCCCCCAGTTCCGCGCGACCTTCACGAACCTCAACGCCGCGCTCGTGCACTACGAGCTGAAGGGCGAGCGCTTCACGCGCACGGTCACCGGGCGCGACGGCGTCAAGCACGTCCTGCCGATGGACCTCGTCTCGACGACGCAGGAGCGCTACTTCCCGCTCCGGCTCGACCTCGGCGGCGTGTCGATCCCCGAGGACGCCGTCTGGAACGTCGAGCAGCTCTCGCCGACGTCCGTGCGCTTCTCGTGGACCGGCGACGGCTTCTCGGTCGTGCGCAAGCTCGAAGCCGGCACAGGCCCCTTCCAGCTCTGGTCGACGCTGCGCGTGACGAACACGAGCGCGGGCACTCGCCCCGTGCGCGCCAGCCTCTACTCATATCACTACGTCGCGCGCACCGAGGAGGGCACCAACTTCCTCTCGTCGCGCTCGCCCGCGATCAGCCAGGGCATCTGCGTCGGCGAGGCGGGCACCAAGCGCTTCGCCCGCAAGGACCTGCTGACCCGGCACACCTATCACCGCGCGGCGTACAGCGGCACGGAGAACACCTACTTCGCGAGCCTCCTCGCGACGCACGGCGACCCGGCGGAGTTCTGCACGCTCGTGTCGATGGAGAAGGGCCGCGACGGCAGCGGCGATGCGCTCGGCAGCCTCTTCGAGGCGCGCCTCGCGTACCCGCGGCAGCAGCTCGCAGCCGGCGCATCGACCGTCGTGCGCACGCTCGCCTACGTCGGCCCGAAGGACGGCGTCCTCCTCTCGCGCGCCGGGCACCAGCTCGTCAGCTCGGTCGACCTCGGCTTCTTCTCGATCATCGCCCGCGCGATGGTGAAGCTCCTCGGCTTCGTGCACGGCTTCGTCGGGAACTGGGGCCTCGCGATCATCCTGATGACGGTCTGCGTCAAGGCCGTGCTCTTCCCGCTGACGCTCGCGCAGCTGCGCAGCATGGCGAAGATGCGCGCGCTCAAGCCGCAGCTCGACAAGCTCACCGAGCAGTACGGCGACGACAAGGAGAAGAAGGGCGCCGCGACGATGGAGCTCTATCGTCGCAACGGCGTGAACCCGGTCGCGGGCTGCCTACCGACGATGGCGCAGCTCCCCGTGTGGTGGGCGCTCTACACGTCGCTCTCGACGAACATCGCGCTCTTCCACATGCCGTTCGCGTTCTGGCTGAAGGACCTCTCCTCGCCGGACCCGTACTTCATCATGCCGCTGATGCTCGGCGTCCTGATGTGGGTGCAGCAGCGGATGACGCCGACGACGATGGATCCCGCGCAGGCGAAGATCATGCAGTGGATGATGCCGATCATGATCACGGCGTTCATGCTCTTCCTGCCGCAGGGCCTGACGCTCTACATGTTCACGAACTCTGCGCTCGGTATCGCGCAGCAGAGATACATCGAGTATCGTCTCGTCAAGGCCACGGCGGCGGCGGGAGCCGCAGCGGTGGCAAATGCAGACGTCGCGCCGCCCGAGGCGGCAGGCGCGAGCGGATTCAAGGCGGGCGATGCTGGCAAGAAGCCCGGCAAGCCTGGCAGCGCGCGGAGGATTGGCCGTGGATGAGCGTAGGAATGTTCAAGATGGTGCCCTCTTCGTCGATGACGCAGAGGAGCTAGGCGAGACGAGCCGCGACGCATCGAGCGCGCCGCGCGGGACACCGCACGACGGCAAGGCCGAGCAAGCCGCGGAGGCCCTCGCCGAGATCATGCGTCGCATGGACCTCGACGCGCGCGTCTCGGTGCGCGAGGACGGCGAGCGCATCGTGCTCGACATCGACGGCCCGGACTCGGGCCGCGCGATCGGCAAGAAGGGGCAGACCCTCGACGCGCTGCAGTTCCTCGTCAACAAGATCGTCAACCGCTTCCCCGAGGGGCGGCGGCATGTGGTCGTCGACAGCGGCGACTACCGTGATCGGCACGACGAGGGGCTGATGTCGCTCGCGCGGCGCGAGGCCAAGCGCGCCGTGACGCAGGGCAAGGTCGTGACGCTCGAGCCGATGTCGCCGCGCGATCGCCGCGTCATCCACCTCAGCCTGGCCAAGCTGCCGGGCGTCAGCACTCGCTCGAACGGCGAGGGCATGGAGCGTCGCGTGCAGATCATCCCCGCGCGCACCAACCGCGCGGACGGTGAGCCGCGCAACACGGGTCCCGTCGGCGGCACCGCGGGCGGTCCCGGAGGCGCGCGTCGGCGGCGACGCCGTGGTGGTGGCGGCGGTGGTGGTGGCGGCGCAGGCGGCTCAGGCGGCGGCGGCGCAGGTGGCGGCGGCGACGCCGCGTGAAACGGTGCGGCGCGCTCAGGCGCCGCAGTAGACCGTGATCACGCGAGGAGCGCTCGTGCGGGGGAGCACGTAGCGCACCCCGCAGAGAACACGCGTGCCGTCCTTCGGGACGGGCGG
>CAIUAC010000472.1 GCA_903896985.1 uncultured Sandaracinus sp. | reverse complement strand
CTCTCGATTCGACAGAAACACTCGCTTCGGGTGCTGTCCTCGTTCCGGCAGACCGCGGGCGCGAGCTTGCGCCCGCTGGCGGCGAGGCAATTGCGAAGCGCTCTCGGAGGACCACCGCGTTCGTACTTGCTGGCGCGGCGGTGCTCGCCGCGGTGATGGGGCTCGCCGGGCCGAGGCGCGTCGGCGTGCTCGCGGGCTACGTCGTGCTCGTCGCGCTCGTGCTCGTGTGCGGCGTCGCCGTGCTCGCGGCCTTGTCGCGGCCTGAGCAGACGCTCGGCGTGTTCTCGCGCGCGCTCGGGGACGTCTTCTCCGGCGCGACGCAGACCGGCGCTTGGTCGGGCGCGCTCGTCGGCGAGATCGCGCGCGCCGCGCTCACCTTCGCCGTCGCGCCCCTCGCCGCCGCGAGCGGTCTGACGGGCGCGCTCGACGCGCAGGCCCGCGCCAAGACTACCCGCGGTCAGGCGGCGACCGCGCTGCTCGGGCCGCTCGTCTATGCGCTCACGGCGTCGCTGCTCGTGATGGCGCTGACCGCGACCGGCGCGTTCTCGACGGCGCGCGAGGAGACGCGGCGCCTCACCGACCTGCGCGTCTACGTCTCGGAGTTCGACACGGTCAGTCAGCGCATGGAGGAGGACCGCCTGCGCACCGGCTTCTTGAGGGTTCGCAGCGGCGAGCTGCGCGACCTCTCGCTCCGCTTCGCGGCAGAGCGCTCGATGTTCCTCGAGCCGCACTTCACCTACTACGGTCGGCCCGCCGACATCGCGCTGCGGATCGAGAAGGGCGTCATCACGCGCATGATGCGCAACGACGGCATGGCCCTGCAGGAGATCCCCGTCGCGCAGGCGCGGCAGGTGTGGGTGCGTGGGCAGACCACGCCGATCAACGGCAGCCTGCTCTCGGTGGCGGCGTCGAAGGCGCCGGGCGGCTTGGTCGCCGCGCAGACGCTCCTCGCGGCGCTCGCGCTCCTCGCCGCCATCGCCGCGGGCGCGCTCGCCATCGGCCTCCGCGCCACCGTCGAGCAGGTGACCAACGAGCGCCTCGGGCTCGCCGCGTCGCTGCTCCCTGCGCTCGGCCTCGGGCTCGCCGCGGCGGGCGTCACCCCGTGGCTCGGCCCCTTCGGCGCCCTCGCCGCGGGCGCGACGGCGACGCTGGTCGCGCTCGTGCTGATCGTGCGCTCGGGCGAGATCGCCAAGCTCTGGAAGTGAGCGCGCGGGCCCGTCGCCGCTCACCGCCCCGGCCGCGCCGCGCCTCCCCGGTCGCGCCGTCGCCCGCCAACCACTCGACGCGCGCCGCGCCGCTGTGACACACTCGGGGACGGTCGCTCGAGCGTCGCACGCTCGCCGCGCCCCGCTCCGTCAGTCTCCATCGCACAGTCTGCAAGCGCCGCCGATGTCGCGGCCAAGGGTGCCTCCGATGCACAGTCGCTCTCCTTCGCTTCTCTCGCTCGTCGTGTTGCTCTCCCTCACCTCCCTCGTCGCCTGCTCGACGCGCGGCTCGCGGCCGGGCACCGGCTCCCGCGATGGCGGCGTCTACGACGGCGCCCCGCGCCCGGTGGACGGCTCCGTCGACTTCGGCGGCCCGGTCAACGTCTGCGTCCCGAGCTGCGGTCCGACCGAGCTTTGCGGCGACACCGGCGAGGGCAACGGCCTCGACGACAACTGCAACGGCACCGTCGACGAGGGCTGCATGTGCTCCGCCATCGGCGTCACGCGCCCCTGCTTCGCGGGCCCGCCCGATCGCCGCAACATCGGCGTCTGCGCGGACGGCATCGAGACCTGCACCGAGTTCCTGCAGTGGAGCGACTGCCTCGGCGACGTCCTGCCGACGGCCGAGGCCTGCGACGGCGCGGACAACGACTGCAACAACATCACCGACGAGGCGCTCCCGGGCTGCTCGTCCGCGGTCACCTGCCCGAGCAGCGAGTCCGCGCCCCCGCTCGCCGCGTTCCCGCTGCGCGGCGGGCGCGTCTACACGGGCGTCGGCACCAACTGGCGCTGGGCCGTCGAGTGCCCGCCCTCGGTCCCCGCGGCGCTCTGCCCCGCGCCGACGGATCCGAACGCCAAGGACACGTCGATCTACTTCACCGCCTCGGGCGCGTACCGCGTCAGCGTGCAGATGACGACCGACGAGGGCACCGCGGCCGGCTGCGCGTGGACCATCTACGTCCAGGGCTCGGGTCTTCGCGTCGAGCTCAACTGGGACACGATGCTCGACACCGCGGGCGGCGTGGACATGGACCTGCACCTGCACCGCTGGACCGCGAATGGCGGCGACACCGCGTGGAACGGCCCGGACGACTGCTACTACGGCAACTGCCAGCCCGACAGCTCCTCGGCGATCTCCTGGCCCGACCACGCCAACTCGACCGACGTCGCCGGCATCTGCGGCACGGCGCCGCACGGCGGCGGCGCGCAGTGGAGCTCGCTCGGCTACTGCCGCAACCCGCGCCTCGACGTCGACACCAACGGCACCGACGGCGCGTGCAACGGCGCGGAGACGAACCCCGACCTCGACGCCTTCTGCGCGCCGGAGAACATCAACGTCGACCAGCCGATCCTCGGGATGCCGTACCGCGTGATGGTCAACTACTACGCGGGCTCCCCCGCGACGCATCCGACGGTCAGCATCTACTGCGGCGGCGCGCTGCGCGGCTCGTTCGGGACCGACCCGTTCGTGACGCTCAACTCGGCGGGCGGCTTCGGCGGCGGTCCGGAGAACGACAACTGGTACGTCGCGGACGTCGTCTTCTTCAACGGCACCTGCGGCGTCGACTGCAACGTCTACCCGCTCGGCACGATCGTCGCGCGCGCGCCCGACATCTTCAGCGAGGTGCCCTTCGGCCCCGCGTGGTCGTGCAACTACGATCAGTTCACGGGGACCTGCACGCCCTGAGCTGAGCGCGCGAAGAACCACGCAAAAACCCGAGGCCCCCGTCGTCGACGGGGGCTTTCGTGCGTGTTAGGGTCGGCCCGTTTTTTCGAGGAGATCGATGTGCGAACGCTCGGCGTGATCGGTGGCAGCGGGCTCTATCGGATGGACGGGCTCAGCGACGTGCGCGAGCACCGCGTGACGACCACCTACGGCGACCCTTCGGACGTCGTCGTCGAGGGCGTGCTCGAGGGCGTGCGGCTCCTGTTCTTGCCGCGCCACGGCCGGCAACATCACCTCCCGCCGCACCAGATCAACTACCGCGCGAACGTCCTCGCGCTGAAGCAGCTCGGCGCCGAGCAGCTCGTCTCCGTCTCCGCCGTCGGCTCCATGAAGGAGACGATCCACCCCGGGGACGTCGTGCTCGTCGATCAGTTCATCGACCGCACGCGCAACCGCGCCTCGACGTACTTCGAGGACATCGGCGTCGTCGCGCACGTGTCCTTCGGCGACCCGGTAGACGCGGCGCTGCGGCAGGCGCTCCATCGCGCGGCGGTCGAGACGGGCGTGCGCGTGCACGACGGCGGCACCTACGTCTGCATGGAAGGGCCGCAATTCTCGACCCGCGCGGAGTCGAACCTCTATCGCGGCTGGGGCGTGGACGTCATCGGCATGACGGGGCTCCCCGAGGCGAAGCTCGCCCGCGAGGCGGAGCTTCCGTACGCGACCGTCGCGCTGGCGACCGACTACGACTGCTGGCATCAGAGCGAGGCCGACGTCACCGTCGACGCGGTCGTCGCCGTGCTCCACGCGAACGTCAAGAAGGCGCAGGGGATCCTGAGCGCGCTGACGAAGTTCCTGCCCGATCCCGCGGCGAGCCCCGCGAGCTCCGCGCTGCAGTACGCGTTCCTCACGAACCGCGAGCACATCAGCCCCGAAGCCCGCCTCAAGCTCGCCCCGCTCGCCGCCCGGTATCTCTGAGAGGAGCTCGCTCGATGTCGTCCATGCTCGTCGTCGGTTCGGTCGCGTTCGATACGCTCCACATGCCCTCGGGCTCGTTCGAGAAGGTCCTCGGCGGCTCCGCCACGTACGCCTCGCTCGCCGCGTCGCACTTCGCCCCGGTGCGCCTCGTCGGCGTCGTCGGGCGGGACTACCCGGAGTCGGCGATCCAGCGCTTCCGCGACCACGGCGTCGACACCGGTGGGCTCGAGGTCGACAACAGCGGCGACACCTTCCATTGGGAGGGGCGCTACTCCGAGGACCTCTCCTCGCGCACCAGCCTGCGCACCGACCTCAACGTCTTCGCGAGCTTCAACCCGAAGATCCCGCAGGCGTTCCGCGACACCCCGTATGTGCTGCTCGGCAACATCCACCCGGCGCTTCAGCTCGAGGTGTTGCGCCAGGTGGTCAAGCCGAAGCTCGTCGTCGCGGACACGATGAACTTCTGGATCGGCGGGGAGCGCGCCGCGCTCGTCAAGACGCTCGCCGAGGTCGACCTGCTCGTCGTCAACGACGAGGAGGCGAGGCAGCTCTCGGGCGTGAACAACCTCGTCAACGCCGCGCGCGCGCTGATGGCGCTCGGCCCGCGCATCATCGTCATCAAGAAGGGCGAGCACGGCGCGGTCCTCTTCGAGGGCGACAAGATCTTCAGCGCGCCCGCCTATCCGACGGGCGACGTCGTCGATCCGACGGGCGCGGGCGACACCTTCGCGGGCGGGATGCTCGGCTACCTCGTCTCGCAGGACGACCTGCACAACGGCACGCTGCGGCGCGCCGTCGTCTACGGGAGCGCGCTCGCGAGCTTCTGCGTCGAGGGCATCGGCACCGACCGCCTCGCGGCCGTCGAGCGCGGCGAGATCGCGGCGCGCTACTCCGCGTTCCGCTCGCTCGTGCACTTCGCGAGCGAAGAAGAAGCGGCGCGCTGAGGCTGCCGGGCGCTCCGACGACCGCGCGCTAGACTCGCGCGATGTCAGACGCGCCCAAGGACTTCGCAGAGATGTTGAACGCCCATCGTGGCGGCTGGAACGCCGCGATGGGGCTGCGCTTCGTGCGCGCGACGGAGGATGAGGTCGTCGCCGAGCTGGAGATCGGCGGCGTGCACCATCAGCCGTACGGCATCGTCCACGGGGGCGTGCACGCGGGCGTGATCGAGGCGCTCGCGTCGACGGGCGCTGCGCTCTCGGCGGGCGCGCGCGGGCAGTCCATCGTCGGGCTCGAGAACAACACCTCGTTCATCCGCGCGGTGCGCTCCGGCACGCTGCGCGCGACGGCGACCCCGGTGACGCGCGGGCGCCGCACGCAGGTCTGGCAGGGCACGGTCGTCGACGCCGAGGGCCGCGTCGTCGCGACGGGGCGAGTGCGGCTGCTCTGCCTCGAGCCGGGCGCCGAGCTAGGCGGCGAGGCCGTCACCGTCAAGAGCTGAGGCGTTCTGTTCGGGTCGAGCTCCGCGTACTGGCGCGCGGCCTCGAGCGCCTCGGTGCGTGCCTCGTCGAGCCACCGCGCGCCCAGCATCAGCGCTCGAGCAGGCGCAGAAAGTCGCGGCGCACGTCGTCGTGGTCGTGCAGCACGGCGGTGCCGTCTTGCAGACTGCGAGCTCGGCGCTGCAGCTCATCGCGCTGCGCCGAGTCGAGCTGAGCGTCGCTCGCGAGCAGCTCGAGCTTCGCGCGCAGCACCTCGCGCTCCTCGGGCTCGAGGGTCTCGACGTCGAGGAGCAGGCGAGAGAGGACCACGGACGACATCGGCAGAATGAACTCCGGAACGTCCGTGAGACCTAGGTGCGCGGCGAGCCGTTCAGCGCGCCGCGCGCCCGGTCACGGAGGGGGCGGCGTGCAGAGGCCGGTGGCGGTGATGCAGGTCGCGCCCGTGTTCACGCACTGCGCGTCGAGGGTGCACGCGGGCTTGCAGTAGCTGCCAGCGGCCGGGTCGGCGGGGTCGGCCTGCGTGCAGGCGTAGCCATCGCGGCAGTCGGCTTCGGCCGTGCAGGCGTCGAGGCAGCGGTTCGTCGCGCCGTCGGCGACGCAGAGCGTGTCGCCGGGGCAGCCCGAGCCGACGGCGCCGAGCGTGCAGCCGTTCTGCGCGCAGTAGGAGCCGGGGTAGCCTGTGGAGGCCTCGCGGAGGCAGCTGCCGCCGGCGCAGCTGACGCCGCCTGCGGCCGAGCACGGCTGGCCGATGTCGGCGGGCGGGAGGATCGGCACGCACGCCTTCGTGCCCGCGAGCGCGGTGTTGTCGGCGCAGTGGTAGCCGGCGCGGCAGTCGCTATCCATCGCGCAGGAGCTGACGCAGATGGCCATGCGCCCGCGCGGCAGGCAGGTCGCCCCGTCGGGGCAGCCGGTGCCGGCGGCCGCGTCGCAGCCCATCACGACGCACATCCCGGCGGGCCAGCCGGAGAACGCCTCGGCGAAGCAGAACGCGCCCGCGGGGCAGAGCGAGTCGTCGGTGCAGGGGTCGCCGACGTTGGCGCCCGGCGTGTAGCACTGCCCGCCGTTGCCGCCGGTCGTGTCGCAGAGCGTGCCGCCGGTGCAGTCGGTGTCGTCCGTGCAGCCAGGCACGCACACCGAGCCGACCATCGTCGCCGCGCAGCCGTAGCCGGCGCGGCACGAGCGCGTCGCCGCCGCCGGGTCGCACTCGTCGAGGCAGTAGGTCGAGCCGCCGCCGACCGGCGTGCAGATCGCGCCCGTCGGGCAGTCGGTCATGGCGCAGTCGAGCGTGCAGTAGCCGCCGGGGAAGTCCGACGCCGGGATGCACATCCCGCCCGCGGCGCAGTCGGTGTCGATCTCGCAGGACGCGCCGATCTCCCCGACCGGCGGCAAGCCGCCGAAGTCCGGGCCGAGATCCATCACGCCGAGGTCGGGGCCGGCGTCGAAGGTGATGCCCGTGCCCATGTCGGTCGTCGGGGCGGTCTTCGAGGTGCTGCACGCCGTGCCGACGGTCGCGCAGAGCGCGGCCACACAGAGGAGTCGAATGGAATACGTCATGAGGGGTCTGCTCCGGGGCTGCCGAGAAGGGCCGCAAGTTACGCTCGGAGTCGGCCGACCACAATAGCCCGCCCATGCCCGGCTCCGGCCGCGCGTTGACGGGCCCGTTCTCCGCGTAGTACGAGGGCTGCTCCGACCTGCCGGGGAGCGACGAGATCCCATGACGACCGACGGCCTTCGTTTCTGGCCCGTGACCGATGTCGGTCGCGTGCGTGATGGCAACGAGGACAGCTTCCTCGTCGACAAGAAGCTCAACCTGTACGTCGTCGCCGACGGCATGGGCGGGCACGCGGCCGGCGAGGTCGCGAGCGCGATGGCCGTGCGCTCGTTCCGCGACTCGGTCGCGCGCGCGCGGGACATGCTCGACGACTACGAGAAGGGCACGGGCAGCGTCTCTCGCAAGGACGTGCTGCGCCTGCTCGAGGGCGCCGTGCAGGAGGCGTGCTCCGCGATCCACGCGGAGGCGCAGCGCGACGAGACCAAGCGCGGCATGGGCACGACGCTGACGGCGCTGCTCGTGATCGGCTCGCGCGGCTTCATCGCGCACGTCGGCGACTCGCGCTGCTATCTGCTGCGGCAGGGCTCGGTGCATCAGCTCAGCGAGGATCACTCGCTGATCAACGAGCTGCTCAAGCGCGGGCGCCTGACCAAGGAGCAGATCGAGAAGGTCCAGTACAAGAACGCCGTGACGCGCGCCGTCGGCGTCTACGAGAGCGTCGAGGCGGACACGCTCGACTTCGACGTGCTCGCGGGCGATCGCTTCTTGCTCTGCTCCGACGGGCTGCACGGCTACTTCGAGGACGCCGAGTACGCGAAGCTCGCCGACGAGCTGCCGGAGGACGAGTTCCCGCAGCGGCTGATCGACGTCGCGAACGAGCGCGGCGGCAAGGACAACATCACCGTCATCGTGGTCCGCATCCAGGACCCCGAGGCGGGCGTCGACAAGTTCGCGCGCGACGTGAACCTGAAGATGGAGCTGCTGCACAAGATGCCGCTCTTCCGCTTCCTCACGTACCAAGAGCTCGTGCGCGTGGTGAACATCACCGAGGTGCGCAGCTACGAGGCGGGCGACGAGGTCGTCGCCGAGGGACAGGACGGCGACGAGCTCTTCCTCGTGCTCACCGGGCAGGTGCGGGTGCACACCGGCGACACGCTGATCACGCTCCTCTCGGTGGGGCAGCACTTCGGCGAGATGGCGCTCGTCGACAAGGCGTCGCGCTCCGCGAGCGTCAGCGCCGACGAGCCGAGCAAGCTGCTCGTGCTGCGGCGGCGCGACTTCTTCGACATCGTGCGGAAGGACCACGACGTCGCCGTGAAGCTGCTCTGGAGCTTCCTCGGCGTGCTCACCGAGCGGCTGCGCAAGACCTCGAGCGAGCTCGGCAAGGAGCGCGAGAAGGACGCCGTCAAGGACGTGCACGAAGAGCTCTTCGCCGAGGTCCCCGAGGACGCCTGAGGCGCCGGGGCGCCGGGGCGCGCCCGGGCGGCCGTTGACCGCCTCGCAAGCCCTTGTTGACCCCGCGGACGGCCGCGACCTATCCTCGCGCCAGCATGCTGAACCGCTCTCTTCGCGTCGCGCTCGGCGCGCCTCTGCTCGTCGGCCTCGGGCTCCTCGCCGTGGCGTCGCCCGCCCGCGCGGACGATCCGCCGCTCGTGCTCCTCAACGAGCCGACGACGTACACGGACGTCGCCGACGCGTTCGACGACGAGGACCCGTTCGACCTGAACCTGAGCCTGACGTTCGAGCGCGCGGCGACGCAGGGGACGATCCAGCGGGAAGCGCCGCCGGTGGACGCGACTGGCGCGCCGGCGGATCTGCCAGGCGCGCCCCGCTACGTCGACGTCGCGGACTCGCGCTCGCTGACGAACAAGCTCGTGCTCGGCCTCGACGCCGGCCTCTATCACGACCTGATGGTCTACGCGCGCTTGCCGCTCGTGCTCAGCGACGACCGCTCCCTGCGCGGGTTGACCGCGGGCGTGCCCCAGGACGAGGTCGCCGTGCCGTTCGTGTCGCCGACGCGCTCGGGCGTCGACACCGTCAACGTCGGGCTCGCATGGTCGATCACCAACCAGCAGCGCACGCGCTGGCTGCCGACGTGGGTGCTGATGGTCGAGGGGCGCCTCGCCGTCGGCGCGCCGCTCCGCGCGTGCAGCAAGTCGGCGGTCGACCCCGTCGGCAACGGCAACTGCCGCGCGACCTACGGCCAGGACGGCGCGCCAGGTTACTTCGAGGGTGACGGCGGCATCTCGCGCGGCACCAACGCGCTGCGCCTCGAGACGCGCGGCTCGCACCGCTATCGCTACCTCGAGCCGTACACCAGCCTCGCGTTCCAGATCGAGTGGCCGGCGGCGAGCGATCGCTTCTTCGTGCCCTCGGGCAACCTCGAGGGCGTCGTCGACACCATCCCGCCGCTGCAGGCCGAGGCGACCGTCGGGCTCGCGATCATCCCGTGGGAGCAGCGCGCCCGGCATCAGCGCTTCACGCTCGATCTCCGCGGCACCTTCGCGTACTTCTCCGAGGGCCGCAGCTGGTCGCCGCTCTTCGACGCGCTCGGCACCTCGGCGAACACCGGCCTGACGGACCCAGTCTGCGAGCGCGGGGACGTCGCCTGCGACCCGGCCGATCCGGCGATGCGCAAGGGCTACTTCTACGGCCTGACCGACACCGCGCCGCACGCGCAGATCGGCGGGCACATCGGCGTCGAGATGCAGGCCGCGCGCTATGTGAAGTTCGGCTTCGCGATGGGCCTCGCGTACACGACGGCGCACCTGCTCAGCTTCGCGGACGCGTGCAATCCGAACTTCAGCCCTTCGGAGGGCGACCCGCGCATCGGCACCTGCGCGACCGGGATCATCAACCCGAATTACCGCGAGACGATCGACCTGCCGGGGCGGCGCTTTCGGCTCGAGAGCGCGCTGACGTTCGACCTCTCGGCGACGATCATGGCGCAGTTCTGACGCCTCCCGCGCGGACGGCGGCGTAGAGGGCGAGCGCGGCGGCGATGGTCGCTGCGCTCGCGAGCGCGATCAGCGGTTGCTCGAGCAGCGACGCGACCACGGACCACGCCGAGAACGCGAGGAAGACCGCGGGCGCGAGCGGGTACGCGTGCACGCGATACGGGCGCTCGAGGCTTGGCTCGCGCACCCGGAGCACGACGAGGCCGGCGACGGTCAGCGCTGCGGCGAGCGTCAGCGTCAGGCCCGTCCACACCAGGAGCGCGTCGAAGGTCGCGCCGAGCACGAGCGCGCCCGCGAGCCCGGCTTGGAGCGCGACCGACACCAGCGGCGCGCCGTGCTTCGTGCGCCGGGCGAGGAGCGCGAGGCGGGGGTGATCGCGCCCCATCGCCTCGCTCGCGCGGGCGCCCGTCATGATCAGCGCGCCGACCGTCGAGACGAGGCCCGCGGCGATCAGCAGGGACACGGCGGCGCCAGCGCGCGGGCCGAAGAGCGCGGTCGCCGCGACGTGCCCGACCTCGACGACGCCCGAGAGGCGCGACGCGGGGACGGCGGCGAGGAACACCGCGTTGAGCCCGACGTAGAGCACCGTCACGACCCCGGTGCCGAGCGCGATGGCGCGGGGCACGGTGCGGCCGGGATCGCGTAGCTCGCCCGCGATGTACGAGGCGGCGTTCCAGCCGCTGTAGGCGAACGAGATCAGCACGAGCCCTGCCGCGAAGGGCGGCGAGACGAGCGCCGCCGCGAGGGGCACGCGCGCCGCTTCGTGCAGGCCGGGCGCGCCGCCGCGGAGGAGCGCGACCGCGCCGAAGGCGACGAACGCCGCGACGAGGGCGAGCTTCAGCGCGGTGACGAGGTTCTGCGCGCGCGCGCCGTGCTCGACGTGCACGCCGTGCAGCGCGCTCGCGCCGACGACGAGCAGAAACGCGAGCGGGCGGGCGGGTGCCTGCGGGAAGACCGCGTGCGCGTAGTCGCCG
>CAIUAC010000471.1 GCA_903896985.1 uncultured Sandaracinus sp. | reverse complement strand
GTGCGCGAGCTTCCCGCAGTGAAACATCGTAACAATTCGAACATGTACTGCCCCACGTGCGAGGACGCCTGGTCGCTGCCGCAGGGAGTGCTGGTCAAAGGTGGCGACGCGAGCGCGCGCTGCCTCGAGGACGTCCGCACGGTCGAGTGCGGCGGCTCGGGGGGCGGCGGCGCGACGGGCGAGGGCGGGGCAGGCGCTGGCAGCGTGCTGATCGTGTCCCTCGAGCCGATCGACTTCTCCGGGGCGACCCTGCGGGCCAACGGTGCTGCTGGAGCGTCCGGCGGCGGCGGTGGAAGCGGCGGCAACATCCTGGTAGCGGCGCCGGGCTGGACCGCGCCCTCGGCGATCGAGGTCAACGGGGGTGCCGGGGAGGGCGCGGGCGGCGACGGCGCGAGCGGTCATCTGCGCATAGACGTCCCAGGCGCCACTTGGGACGGCGCCTTCATCGGACCGCGCCTCGACCCGGCGAGCGCCCCGCTCTTCGGCACCGACACGGTCACCCTCCGAGGGACGGCGACCCCGGGCGACACCGTGCACGCGGAGCGCGCCGACGACGACACCCGCACGAGCGCCACCGTCGCCGCCGACGGCAGCTTCGAGCTAGCCGTTCCGCTGATCGGGGGGACGAATCGGCTCCGTATCATCGAGGACACATCCGTCGGTCCCGTGCGCGGCTGGATCGGGAACGCCTTCGAGTTCGGGACGGGAATGCGCTGCGTGACGGCGTCCGTCTGCGTGCCGATCGGCGCCTTCATCGACATCGTCCGCGTAGAATAGGACGAACTAAAACTCTTTTCCGTTCATGCCTTTACGCGTTGATTCAAGAACGCAAATCGCGTTCTTTGCGACGGGGATATCCGCGACGTCTGCCGCTTGACGTCGCGTGAGGGCACCTCCATAGTTTCACGCAGTTTTGAAACTTCGTTCGCGAAAGGCCTCGTCATGATGCACGCCCGGCAGCTCGAGGCGCTCGAGCGGGCGGCGAATTCCGACCCGAGCCCGGGCACGGCGACCCGCGCGCAGCTCAGCGAGGTCGCGGCGCTGCTCGGCGAGGCTCTCCCGGCGCTCGAGGTCGCGGTGCGGCGCGCGTCGAACGGCCCGGACCCGCTCGACGAGGCGGCGCGGAACCTCGTCCTCGCCGGCGGCAAGCGCGTCCGCCCGATGACGACGCTCCTGACGACGCTCGCCTGTGGCGGCGATCCCCTGGTCGCCGTCCCGCTCGCGGCGGCGGCTGAGCTCGTGCACTCGGCGACGCTCCTGCACGACGACGTGATTGACGAGGGCGAACTGCGGCGCGGTCGGCCCGCCTCGCGTGTGCTCTTCGGGAACCTGGTCTCGGTGCTCGCGGGGGACCTGCTGCTGACGCGCGCCATCGAGTTGGTCGACACCGCCGGTGTCCCGGACGTGATGCGCGACCTCCTCGGGACGCTGCAGGCGCTGATCGCTGGTGAGGTCGCGCAGATGCACGCCCGAGAGCGCGAAGACCTCGGGATGGACGGCTACCTGAACATCGTGCAAGGCAAGACCGCGTCGCTCTTCGGCTTCGCCTGCCGCGCTGGGGCTCGCGCTGCCGCGGCGCCCGCGGAGCGCATCGCGAGCGTCGGGCGGATGGGCGAGCACGTCGGCATCGCGTTTCAGGTGATCGACGATGTGCTCGACCTCGACGGCGACGCCGAGCACGTCGGCAAGCGTCTCGGCGCAGACCTGGCCGAGGGAAAGACGACGCTCCCGCTCGCGTACGCGCTGGCGGAGGACGCCTCGCGCCTGCGGGTGCTGCTCCCGGCGGCGCGCGGCGGTGACGTCGCTGCCGCCTGTGCGGTCGCGGCGCTCCCAGTAGTCCGACGGGGTTGCGCGCGGGCCCGCGACTACGCCGCCGGGCGCAGCGCGAGCGCGCTCCTGGAACTCGAAGCGCTGCCGCCGACACGGGCGCGCGCGCTGCTCGAGCTGCTGGTGCACGACCTGACAGGACGGCGGGCCTGACCCCGATGGCGCCCGTCGAACCGAGCAGCGAGCCGCTCGCCTCGAAGCCGACGGGTGACCTGTCCGCGAGCGAGCGCGCCGTCAGCGACGCCATCGGTCGGCTGATGCAGTTCTGGGGCTTCAAGCGCAACATGGGGCGCCTCTGGACGGTGCTGTACCTCAGCGAGCGCCCGCTGACGGCGCAGGACCTGCGGGACCGGCTCTGCCTATCGACGGGCGCCGTCTCGATGACCGTGACCGAGCTGCTGCGCTGGGGCGTCGTCAAGAAGGTCTGGCTCCAAGGCGAGCGCCGCGAGCACTTCGCCGCCGAGGGGAACCTCTGGAAGATGATCTCGCGCGTGCTGCGTGAGCGCGAACAGGCAGAGATCCTCGACACGATCACGGCGATGGAGGAAGCGCTCCGCGCGATCGAGCCGCAGACGCGCGCCGAGGACCCCGAGGTGCGGGACCGCGCCGTGGTGCAGTACGAGCGCATCAAGCAGCTGCTCGAGCTCGCGCGCCTCGGTCGGCAGCTGCTCGACGCGCTCGTGTCGACGGCGCGCCTCGACGCGAGCGCGCTGACGCGGTTCCTGCTCGGCGGACGCTGACCCCCCCCCGGGATCCAGCCACAGACAGTTGACGTAATCTATCTTATGCGAACTAACCATGGGATGTTTCGAAGGGGAATCCAGCGCGTCGCCGGTACCGCGCAGTCACCGCACGGTCCCGCCGGTCGGCGCGTCAAACTCACCATTGGTCGGCGCACCGGCGCGTCAAACTCACCATTGGTCGGCGCGCCAGCGCGTCAAACTCAACATTGGTCGGTCCGTAAGCGCGTCAAACTCAGCGTCGCTCGGCGCGCTCAAGAGCTGTAGAAAAATAGTCCGAGAGCGAGCGCCGGCCCG
>CAIUAC010000470.1 GCA_903896985.1 uncultured Sandaracinus sp. | reverse complement strand
CCTTCGCGCCCTGGACCCCAGGCGCCATCGACGGTCACGCGCTCCTCTTCGCCGTCCGCCCCGAGGGCCTCGAGCGCCTCTCTCGCGTCGCACCGGTGCTCGGCGGCTGAGCCGCCGCCGCGCGACGTCCGACCGGCGCGGTGGCCGATGGGCTCGCCCGTGCAGCGACACGAAACTGCGAGCCGATACCGCTCTGTAGCTAGGTCGGATCCCCGCGGAGGCCATTCTCGGTCAGCGCGACCTGGACGCTGGGCCAGTCTATTCCTGAACAATTTCGGGCAGAATCGCCTCCGGCCCGGCTGGGTCGACCTCAACGTGGGTGGGGTCGCCCCCGACCAAGGTTGAGGTTGTTCGAGCTTGTTCCCCTTCGACGAGCTACCCGGGGCGGCGCGCCTTCGCACCGGCGAAGGCGTCGAAACCGCCCGCCGACCTGTTGAACAGGTCAGGCGACGGTGTGCTGACCGCGCATGGACCTGCTGAACAGGTCAGGCGACGGTGACGCGACCTCGGGCGACCTGTTGAACAGCTCCGGACGGGCGTTCTCGCAGGCGCGGGTTGGCGCCGGTCGCCGCCGCGCGGCTCGCCAGCCCTTCAGCCCTTCTTGCGCAGCAGCGCCTCGGCCCGCGGCGCCATGCGCCATCGCCGACAAAGCTCTGCGCGCACTACGCTGCGCAGCTCGCCGCTCGCGCGGTCGATGTCGTCGTTGACGATCAGGTAGTCGAGCAGCGGGTAGTGCTCGATCTCGACGAGCGCCTTCGCGAACCTCCGGCGGATGACGTCCTCGGCGTCCGTCGCGCGCCCGCGCAGCCTGCGCTCGAGCTCCTCGAGGGACGGCGGCAGGATGAACACGCCGACCGCCTCCTTGAACTTCGCCTGGATCTGCCGCGCGCCCTGGTAGTCGATGTCGAACACGACGCCGCGCTTGCCCTCGGTCTTGGCGCGCGCGATCTCGGCGCTGCTCGTGCCGTAGAAGTTGCCGTGCACCTCGGCCCACTCGGCGAACTCGCCGCGCGCGACCATGCCCTCGAACGTCTCTCGCGGGATGAAGTGGTAGTCCTTGCCCTGCACCTCGTTCGCGCGCGGGCCGCGCGTCGTGTGCGAGACGGAGAACGTGAGCTCCGGTAGCTCCGCGAGCAGGCGTCGCGTGAGCGTCGTCTTCCCGGCGCCGGAGGGCGAGCAAACGATCAGCAGCAGCAGCTCATCCATCGCGCGCGAGCTTACGGGTTGTGGGCCCCGGGCTCAATCGCAGAGCGCGCGCTCAGAGGACGTTCTGCGCCTGCTCGCGCATCCGCTCGAGCTCCGCCTTCAGCTCGACGACGTGGATCGTGACCGCCGCGTCCGGGCTCTTGCTGCCGATGGTGTTCGCCTCGCGCATCATCTCTTGCAGCAAGAAGTCGAGGCGCCGGCCGACTGTGTCGCCGTCGTCCTCGAAGAGCTTGTCGAGCTGCGCGGTGTGGCTGTCGAGCCGCGTGAGCTCCTCGGCGACGTCCGCGCGGTCCGCGAAGATGGCGATCTCCTGCTCGAGCCGCGCCGGATCGACCGCGACCTCCGCGCTCCGCAGCAGCAGCGCGAGCCGCTCACGCAGCCGCTCTCGGTACGCCGCGACGACGTGCGGCAGCCGCTCGCGCACCGCCGCGAGGTGCCCGCGCGCCTCCGCGAGGCGGGTCCGCAGATCGACCGCGAGCGCGCGCCCCTCGACGAGGCGCATCCGCCCGAGCTCCTCGCAGGCTCGCTCGACGGCGACGGTCAGCGCCTCGCGGGCGCCCTCGTCGGCGATGGGCTCGCTCGGCGTGAACAGCTCCGGCACGCACGACAGCAGCGAGAGCGGCACCGCCTCGCCCGGGCGAACCTCGTCGCGCAGCGCGCTCAGCTGCGCGAGCGCCGCCCGCGCCTTCGGCAGGTCGAGCACAGGCGCGCCCGCTCCGTCGCCCTCGAGGCGCACGACCAGCTCGACGCGCCCGCGCCCCGTCGTGCGGCGCGCGAGCTGCTCCACGAACGCGGCCTGATCGACGAGCTCCCGCGGCATCCGCACGCGGACCTCGAGGTAGCGATGGTTCACCGCGCGCGCCTCGACGTGCACGCGCCTCGTCCCGAGCGGGGCCTGCCCCGCTCCGAAGCCCGTCATGCTGCGCATACGGCCCTCGTGTGCTCGGCGCCCGCGCCGCAAAACAGCAGGCGCCCGCGCGCGGCAGACCTCAGGTGAGGCCCTTCTTGCGCCGCATCTGCTCCATCACCTTCGCGTACTCGATGTCGAAGGCGGCGGTGCCTTCTTCGAGGTTCTTGATGCGCCCGCGGACCTCGACGTCGAGCTGATCGTCGACGTCCATGTGCTTGCGCAGGATGGGCGCCATCTTCTTCCGCAGGTCGGTGTCGTCCGCGAAGATCTCGATGACGTGCTGCGAGTGGAAGAGCATCTCGAGGATCTGCTCGATGAGGTAGGGGAGGGTGTCCTCGCCCGTCTGAATGCCCTTCTCCTTGGCGACCTGCGCCTTGACCTTGCCGAGCTGTGAGTAGCCGAGGCCGCGTGACTCCATGCGGTTCTTGGCCTCTTCGCCGACCTCGCGGTCGCGCCGGACGTACTCCTTGAGGACCGACTCGATGTCGAGGCGCGCCTCCTCGGCGCTGTCCACCTCGAGATCACCGTCGGTCATGAGCGACTTGATGACCTCGTCCGAGATCGCTTGAACCTTGCCGATGTAGAGGCGCATGAGGGCCCGCTCTCCGCGCGGTGGCGCACTCTATTCGGCGGAGCGGGGCGGCGTCAACGACTGTGAGCGGCGAGGCGGCGGCGCCGCATTGGCGGGATGGAAGGTCACAAAATGTGCTTGCTGTCGTTTGATGAACATGCAATCGTCGGACATTGCTGTAAACAGGCGGGG
>CAIUAC010000469.1 GCA_903896985.1 uncultured Sandaracinus sp. | reverse complement strand
CGTCGAAGGCCCCCGCCAAGGCTCCCGCAGTGAAGCCTCCCGCGAGCAAGGCTCCCGCGGTCACGCCTCCCGCGGTCACGCCTCCCGCGAGCAAGCGCCCCGCGGCGCGGCGGGCGCCGTCACCGCGCGAAGCGCCCCTCCACACGCCTTCGGTCATCCCCGTGCCTGTGCTCGAGGAGGCAGCGTTTGGGCCGCCCGGTATCACCATCGACGCGGACGACGTCGAGACGATGGCGGTCGACGCGCCGCAGTTCGAGCCGGGTCTCGTCGATGATGCGCCGGCGGAACACGCAGAGTCGCACGGGGCGTCGGGCGCTCCCGAGCACGACGTCTACGCGAACGACTACTACATGCGTCAGTGGGGGCGCGCGGGGCTCCGCGGTCGCTCCGAGCAGGTCGATGAATTCGGCCTCGACCCGACGTACGAAGCGCGCTTCAGGCGGGCGTTCGAGCTGGTCTTCCGCAAGTATTTTCGAGTCGACGTGAGCGGTCTCGAGCACGTGCCGGCCGGCGGTCGCGCGCTCTTGGTCTCGAACCACAGCGGCACCTTCCCCTGGGACGGCGTCATGCTGAAGACAGCGATTCGCCTCGACCACCCGGCGCGGCGCGAGGTCCGCTGGCTCACCGAGGACTTCGTCTATCACTTCCCGTTCCTCGGGACCTTCCTCAACCGCATCGGCGCGGTCCGCGCCAACCCCGAGAACGCCGAGCGCCTCCTCGCGCGCGACGAACTGGTCGCGGTCTTCCCCGAGGGCATTCAGGGCATCGGCAAGCTGTATCGGCAGCGATATCAGCTGCAGCGCTTCGGCCGTGGCGGCTACGTGAAGCTCGCCCTCCGCACCGGCGCAGTGATCATCCCGACGGCGATCGTCGGCGCCGAAGAGACGAACCCGCTCCTCCTCAAGCTCGGCTGGCTCTCGAAGCTCACCGGCTTGCCGTACCTGCCCGTGACGCCGACCTTCCCGTGGCTCGGTCCCCTCGGGCTCGTGCCCCTTCCGTCCAAGTGGAAGATCGTCTTCGGCGCGCCGATCGACCTCTCCGAGCACGGCCCGGAAGGCGCGGAGGACGCGATCCTCGTCAACCGCCTGAACGAGCGCGTCCGCACGACGATCCAGACGATGGTCGACGGGGCGCTCGCCTCGCGCGACTCCGTGCTCTTCGGCTGAGCGGGCGCGGCTAACAGACCTTGTTTCGCCCGCTGCGCTTCGCCTCGTAGAGGTGGTCGTCGGCGAGCTTCACGGCCTCTTCGCCGTCCTTCATCTCCGGCGCGAACATCGCGACGCCGGCGCTGATCGTCACGTGGATCCGCGTGCTCTCGAAGCGGAACACGCCCTCTTCGATCGACGCGCGGAGCTTCTCCGCGAGGATGCGGGCGCCGCTCTCGTCGACCTCCGGGAGGATGACGCCGAACTCTTCGCCGCCGACGCGCGCGATCGTGTCGTCGCGCCGCACCTTCGTCCGCACGATCTGACCGAGCTGCCGGAGCACGGCATCCCCGGCGAGATGCCCATAGGTGTCGTTGATGTTCTTGAAGTGATCGAGGTCGAACATCACGACGCCGTAGTTCCGACCGTAGCGGCGGGCGCGTGACGTCTCTTTCTCGATCTGCTCGTGGAAGTAGCGCTTGTTGTGCACCTCCGTGAGCCCGTCCACCGTCATCAGCCGGTAGATCTCTTCGTGGTACTGCACCTCGACGTTGCCGCTCGAGATGAACTTGAAGATCGTTCGCCCGATCTTCACCTGGTCCCCATCACGCAGCGGGATCGAGTCCGCGAGCTCGTCGTTGACGTAGGTGCCGTTGGTGGAGCCGAGATCCTGGATGACATACGCCTTCTCGACGAAGGTGATGCGCGCGTGGTTGCGCGACACGCTCTCTTGGTCGACCTGCAGCTCGCACTTCGACGAGCGCCCGATCACCAACGGCTCCTTGCTGAGCGACACTCGCCTGCCCATGTCCTCCCCGTAGATCACGACGAGGCACGCGTCCGCCGCCACCGACTGCCGCTTCACGTCTTGGATCGCCGTGATGACGGTCTTGTTCGGGTTGGTCGTCCGTTCGTCGTCCATGAGCGTCCGGGATGGTACAGCGGATCGCGGTCCGGCGGCAAAACGCGAGAGCACCCATTTTTTGACCGGGCCCTCGGCGCGCCCGTACGTTCGGGCCATGTCCCGGAGACTTTCTGGCCGCCGTCTGCGCGCCGCCGCCATGGTCCTTCTCGCCGCCGGGCTCGCGTCCGCAGGCCTGGCGCTCGCCTCCGCGGATGGTCATGGCCGTGAGACGCACGCCGCGCGCCCGCGGGCAGCGGCTCCGGCTCCGCGCCGCACCGTCGAGGGACGCATCCCGCGGGAGATGCTCACGGGCTTCAATCCCCTGCAGCATCGGGCCGCGAACGTCGCTGCCGAGGGCACGGGGCGCGTCGCGGACCTCGACGGCGGTCGGCGCGCGGTGCTGACGCTCGACCCCGAGCTGCAGGGGTTCGTGGAGCGCACGCTCGAGTCCTATCAGGTGCCGTATGCCGCGCTCGTCGCGATCGATCCGCGCAGCGGGCGCGTGCTCGCGTACGTGAGCCACTCGTCGGCGAATCCGAATTCGGGCGACCTCGTGCTCGATCCGACGCCGCCTGCCGCGTCGGTCTTCAAGGTGATCACGGGCTCCGCGCTGGTCGATGCGGGGCGAAACGCGGACACGCGCATTTGCTACGGCGGCGGCGAGAGCCGGCTGCGCGCGATCGATCTGGACGACGTCGCAGGACGCGATTCACAGTGCGCGACGCTCGGCGAGGCGATGGGCGGCAGCATCAACGCAGTCTTCGCCAAGCTCGCTGACCGCACGCTCGAGGCACCGACGCTCGAGCGCTACGCGGGCGCGTTCGGCTTCGGTCACGCGCTGCCGTTCGATGTGCCGACGCAGGCGAGCCCGATCGAGGTCCCGACGGAGCGCCTCGAGTTCGCGAGGACCGCGGCTGGGTTCTGGCACTCGCATATGTCGCCGCTGCACGCGGCGCTGATCGCCGCGACGATCGCGAACGACGGCGAGATGCCGCGCGCGACGCTCGTCGACCGCGTGCTCGACGCGCAGGGGGCGGTCCTCGCGCGGGCGACTCCGGAGGCGTTTCGCCGCGTGATCTCGGCCGCGACGGCGCAGCAGGTCAACTCGATGATGCAGAACACGGTCGCGCGCGGCACCGCTCGCCGCACGTTCCACGACCCGGCCGGCGTGCCGTTCGTCCCCGGCATCACGATCGCCGGCAAGACCGGCACGCTGAGCGGCGAGAACCCCTACCGCGGCTACACCTGGTGGGTGGGCTTCGCGCCCGCAGAACACCCGACCATCGCCGTCGCGTCGCTCGTCGTGAACACCCCGACGTGGCGGATCAAGGCGAGCTTCGTCGCGCGCGAGGCCCTTCGCT